>CABTWG010000016.1 GCA_902488455.1 uncultured Peptoniphilus sp. | reverse complement strand
AGTTCCAAAGAAGCCAAGATGCGAAGGCTGATTTGCAGAACTCGACTGCCGACTACAAACGTTAAAGCCTTTTTCGATCAGGATAACTGGTGTTGGATGCTATACGTATAGCATTTAAAACAATAATAAAATTCTATGCTATCCGGATAGCATTTAAATTAATTATTCTTCATTGACAGCATTAGGGAGAAATCCTTCGACTACAAAGGCTACCGCCTTTTCCGCTCAGGATGACAATTTTGGGGTATGGACCATTACAAGTTTGTATAATTCATAGAGTTTTTCCGTGTAGAGCCTATCGGCATGGAAGCAGGTTGCTTCCGCTACGGGGATGAATAGGAGTTTATGTTGTTCTATGCCTGATGGCTAATGAAAGATTGTCTGTGAAGAGATCCTTCGACTATGACGGTGTTGCAGCCTTCGCTCAGGATAACTGAAGATGGATGCTTTACCTAGAGCATGAATAATAATATTAACGTAGATGCTACCCGTATAACATTTAAATTAACCTAACAACTTAATAACTACTCTCAAAAAATAAAAAAAGCGGTGATGCCGCTTTAAATTTTACTTATTTACTTTTCTCACTCTTTTTTCCTTGTTTCTTCCTTACTTCTGTCATGAATTCTGATTCCTTGGTCCTTGCGTCTAAGAATTTCCCTGGTTCGATTAAATATAGTTCTTCCTTCGCTCTTGTAAGTGCCACGTAGAAGAGCCGTCTCTCTTCTTCATAGTCATTATATATCCCTCTGTCGAGTCTTTCTATTGACCTTGAACTTGGTAGGATTCCAGAGGTTAAATCGATTATAAAGACTCTGTCAAACTCCAGTCCCTTTGCTGAGTGCATGGTAGAAAATGTAAGGTTCGATGTGGATCTTGTTGGTGCTCTTAGTAATTCATCCAAATATTTTAGTCTACCTATAAATTCTTCATAGGAGTCGACGTTCTTTGCTATTTGCATAAGTGTATATGCAAACTCCTGAGATTCTTCTATGTTTTGTCCCATTCTTTTACAGGAATTTTTAATGTACTCATTGTAATTTAATTCGTAGAGTATGAAGTGAATCTTTTGGTACATGGTCTTATTTTTTAGGGATTTAAAGTCCAGGATCAATTCATAGAAATTGTCTTTATAATAGGACGGAAGTTCTGGATATTTTAGTAGCGCTTCCAAGTAGTTGTCCGTCTTTATATTTTTTATATATTCCATCTGTCTTTTACTTATATAGCCTTTGATCTTGTAATAAAAGCTGTAAAAAAGGTTGTAATTCGACGGATCTATTGAAAAGTCTATGATGTTTAGTATGTCCCTAAAGATATAATTATTGTAGAACCTAAGCTTCGTATCTCTTATATTAAATGGAATATTATTTCTTTCAAAATATTCCACAAGACCTAGGACCTGAGCATTGTTTCTGTATAGCACCGCCGTGGTCTTGTCGTCTAGCTTATTTTTTATAAATTTAAATTGATCGATTCTTGTCGGTAGTTTCACCAGGTACACTGGTTCTTTTTCTTTGTGGGTAGCTACTATGGTCTTGTCAAACCTCTCCCTATTTCCGACTATAAATGTGTTTGCACAGTCGATAATATGTTTTTGCGAACGGTAATTTCTTTGCATCTTGAAGATGGTTGGATGGATTCGCTCTTCAAACTTCTTGACCTCCGCCACATTTGCTCCACGAAATCCGTATATGGCTTGGTCATCGTCTAGCACCACGAAGAGATTGTTCTTTGGGTGGGAGAGTAGCTCCATAATTCTAAATTGGGCAAATGATGTGTCCTGTCCTTCATCCAGTTGGTAGTATTCGAAGGTGCTTCTTACTTTTTGCAGTACAAATCTATCATTTAAGAGAACTTCGTAAGCCTTGGTAATCATGTCGTCAAAGTCGATTAAATTCTTGGATGTTTTGTAATTTTCGTAGCTATGGAAGATTTCTTTAAATCCGCTTATCTCTGTTCCGCGGTTCTCAACGAGTTCCTCTGGGCTTATGCACATGTTTTTTACATAGGATATGTCAGAAAGAAGAGATTCTAAGATTTCATCTGTAGGATTTTTTCTATTTATTTCTCTGTAAATATTTTTTAAAATTTCATGTTTGCCTGGTCTTTTGCCTTCTAGGAGATTGTAGTTTACTCCTCTTAGTCTTTTGTGATAGTTTAAGATTCTGTAGCAAAAGGCATGTATGGTGGAGAACTCCGCATCATTTTTGCCGAAGAGCTCAAAGTATTTTCTCTTCATATCCATACTCGATGCTTTTGAAAACGTGATGGTAAGTATTCTCTGTGGGGCAACTCCGCTTTTTATTAATTTGTATGTTCTATGCATGAGCATAGTCGTTTTTCCTGCTCCTGGCACTGCCAAAACCATCGCTGGTCCATCTCGAAATTCAGTGGCAAGAAGCTGTTCTTTCGATAATTTTTTATCCATATCTTTATTTTAATAAAAGGGCATTAAAAAAGGAAGGTAAACCTTCCTATTAAAATGCTAGATTGCATTATTAAGTTTCTTTGTAAGTCTAGAAATCTTTCTTGAAGCTTCGTTCTTGTGAATTACATTTTTAACGGAAGCTTTTTTAAGTTTCTTATCTACATCTTTTAGAATTTCTCTAGCTTCATCGATGTTTCCTTCAGCTAATGTCTTTTCAAATTTCTTTATAACTGTTTTAAATTCAGTTTTTCTAGCCTTATTTCTTAGTCTATTTCTATTTCCAATTTCGATTCTTTTCTTTGCAGATTTTATATTTGCCACTTATTTCACCTCCATTAATTATTACGCTCTTTGTATTTTACCACGTGAGCTACTAGTTTGCAAGAGTTATTTCATGAAATCAAGCTCAACGATGTTAGAAATATCTCTGCCATATTCGGTTAAAAATATCCTGTTATTTTCAAATTTTATAGTCTTATATTTTAAATTTTTTTCTATTTCATCTCTATAATATTTTTTTAGATCGATTTGAAATCTCTTCTCTGCTTCTTCTACATCGATGCCTTCGTTGAGCCTTAAGCCCATTATCATGTATTCATGGAGTCTATCTATATTTGTGAGCTTTTCTCTAAATCCCTGTGGAAGTCTTCCTTCATCTAGCATTTCAAAATATTCTTTGAAATTATCGACGTTTGTGTACCTGCATTCTCCAACACTTGACGACGCTGAAAGACCGTAGCCTATATATTCTTTTATCTTCCAATACCTTAAATTATGCATCGATTCAAATCCAACTTTTGCGAAGTTTGAAATTTCATACTGATAATAGCCAAGTTTCTTAAGTCCTTCTACAACTTTTCTATACATCTTTCTATCGAGCTCTTCGCCTGGGAAGGTGAACCTTTCTTCTTCGAAGAACTTCTCCATTGGAGTGCCAGGCTCTATTATTAGACTGTAGTAGGAGATATGCTCTGGATTTAATTTTTCAATTTCCTTTAGAGAATCTTCCACGTCCTCCATCTTTTGATCTGGAAGTGCAAGCATAAGATCTAGGTTTAGATTTTTAAATCCTTCTGCTCTTACATTTTTAACTGTGGCAAATGTGTCTGAGTTTTTATGAACTCTGCCAATCTTTTTTAAAATTTCTTCGTTAAAGGACTGAACTCCCAGTGAGATTCTATTTATGCCCAAATTTTTATAAACTTTTAACTTTTCAGGCGTAATTGAGTTTGGATTTGCCTCCAAGGTTATTTCAATATCTTCTCTCCAAGGATAATTCTTCAAAACTTTAAAAATTTCTTCTATATACTTTGAATCAACAAAAGAGGGAGTTCCTCCTCCTATAAATATGGACTCGATTTCATCTTTAGGAGGATTCATCCCTATCTCTTTTACTAAATATTTAAAATATTTTTCTATACCTTCTTCTGAAACGCAGCTGTAGGACGTGAAGTCACAATAGTTGCATTTTCTTATGCAGAAGGGAATGTGAATGTAGATTGATGTCATTTGTCTTCGTCGTATTTAAGCACGGTTAAGAATGCTTCTTGTGGCACTTCTACAGATCCTATAGATCTCATTCTCTTCTTACCTTCTTTTTGCTTTTCAAGAAGTTTTCTCTTTCTTGAAATATCTCCACCGTAGCATTTAGCAAGGACGTCTTTTCTAAGAGCCCTAATTGTTTCACGAGCAATGATCTTCGCGCCGATTGCAGCTTGGATTGGAATTGCAAATTGATGTCTTGGTATAACTTCAGTTAGCTTTTCACAGATTCTTCTACCTCTTGCATAGGCTGTATCTTTGTGCACTATCATTGAGAATGCGTCTACAAGTTCCGAATTTATAAGTATATCCATCTTCACAAGTTCGGAGCGTTTGTATCCAATCAGTTCATAGTCGTAGCTTGCGTATCCACGAGTCTTTGACTTTAGAGCGTCGAAGAAGTCGTAGATAACTTCGTTAAGTGGAAGGTCGTAGCTTATTAGAGTTCTAGTTTCTTCCAAGTACTGCATATCTAGGAACACTCCACGTCTATTTTGGCAAAGTTCCATAACAGCTCCTACATATTCTGTTGGAGTCATGATCTCTGCACGAACTATAGGCTCTTCCATAAAGTCTATTTCAGTTGGGTCAGGTAGGTTCGATGGGTTTTGAATTTCAAATACTTGTTGATTCACGGTGTGGACCTTGTAGATAACTGAAGGAGCAGTGGTGACGATATTTAGATCAAACTCTCTTTCAAGTCTCTCTTGGATGATCTCCATATGAAGAAGACCTAGGAAGCCGCATCTAAAACCGAAACCTAAAGCAACAGAAGTTTCTGCTTCAAAGGAAAGGGCAGCGTCGTTAACTTGTAATTTTTCCAATGCTTCTCTAACTTCTGTATATTCTTCGCCTTCGCCAGGATAGATTCCACAGAAGACCATCGGTTGAACTTGTTTATAACCGGGAAGTGCTTCTTTGGTTGGACGGGATTTCTCAGTAACAGTATCGCCGACACGAGCTTCTTTTACTTCTTTGATAGACGCGGTGAAGTACCCAACGTCTCCTGCAGAAAGTTCGTTAAGGCTTAGAAGTCCGGAAGTGGTTACACCAACTTCCACAACTTCAAAAGTGGCACCGTTAGACATCATTTCGATTTCCATGCCAGGCTTTATAACTCCGTCGAATACTCTTATATAGCAGATAACTCCCTTGTAAGAGTCGTAGTAAGAGTCGAAGATCAGAGCCTTTAGAGGAGCCTTTGGATCTCCAGTTGGGTGTGGCACAGCTTCGATAATTTTGTCAAATACAGCTTCCATTCCAAGGCCTGTCTTTGCAGAGATAAGTGGAGCATCATGGGCTTCTATTCCTATGATATCTTCAATTTCTTGCTTAACCTCATCAGGTCTTGCAGCAGGTAGGTCGATCTTATTTATAATCGGTACAAGTTCCAAATCTTGGTCAATGGCAAGATAGACATTGGCAAGGGTTTGAGCTTCAACACCTTGGGACGCGTCCACAACCACAAGAGCGCCTTCGCAGGCTTGAAGTGATCTTGAAACTTCGTAGTTGAAGTCAACGTGACCAGGAGTGTCGATTAAATTTAGTAGATATTCCTGTCCATCCTTCGCTTTATATACAAGCCTAACGGCTTTTAATTTAATCGTAATTCCACGTTCGCGTTCCAGATCCATAGAATCCAGAACTTGAGAGTTCATTTCCCTCTCTGTAAGCATCCCTGTCATTTCGATAAGCCTGTCGGCAAGGGTACTTTTACCGTGGTCAATATGGGCAATAATAGAAAAGTTTCGAATATTTTTTTGTCTGTCCATTAATTCTCCTTATCTTTATAAACAATAGATGTGGCTGATTTGAAAGGGAAGAATCTATAAACTGCAAAGGAGTAGATATTCTTCTTGGTTATAGGTCCAAAAGCTCTCGAGTCCTCTGAGTTTAGACGATTGTCTCCCATTACGAAGTATTCGCCATCACCTAGTACAAATTCATCATCTGCATCTCCAAATAGATGGGCAGGAGTAAAATCTTTTACATAAGGCTCATCAAGAAGCTCTCCATCTATGTAAACCTGTCCGTCTTTTATAGTTACAGTCTCACCAGGAAGACCGATAACTCTCTTAATAAATTTTCTTTTTTCTCCAGGGATTGGAGGTTTAATAACAACGATTGAATCTCTTTCCACCTCTTGAAACTTCTTGTAAGATAGGCAGAACAAAAGATCCTTGTGATGAAGAGTATTCTCCATACTCTCCCCGTTTACAGCTGCAATATTAAATACATAATTTCTAATAAGCAGTCCTAAGATAACTGCAATAACTATACTTTTAATCAGTGAAATACTTTCTTTTGACATAGTTACCTCCTATAGACCTTTATTTTATCATAGTTAGGCGGATTTAAAAAGATAGATATTATTGAAAAGAAATGAGAAGATTTAAAACTATTCTTTATATGTAAAATAATTTTTTTTTAAAATTTATCTATTAGTAAGAATGGCTTAAATTGTACTTTGGCGGTTTATTCAAAGATTGATTTATCACTTCCTTGTGTTGAATTTTAACATAAAATTATGTTATTATTTAGAAGTAATTTATAGAGGAGGACACAATGAAAAAAAGATTACTTTCATTAATTTTAGCACTCTTAATGTTAGTGCCAAATGTGGTCACTTTTGCGGAAGTTGACAATGAAAAATTCGACAGACTTGATACGAAAGCTATTGAAGCAGACGAAAATCAAAAAGTAAAAGATTTGATTTTTCAGTCAAAAGGTAAGATAAAAGATGAAGATAAGATAAAGGTAATAGTAACCTTGAATCCAGAATCTTTTAGTTACCTGGGAAAGATGGTAGAATCTGACAAGCTTTATAGTGACAACGGAATTAAAAACCAAATTAATTTTGGAAAATCAGCTGTAAACGAAGCTTTAAGCCAAATTAGAAAAAGAGGTATAGACCTTGAACCGTTAAATGAGTTCAATGTTTTACTTTTAGGATTCGATACAGAGATTTCTTTTAAAGATGCAAAAGAAATCGCAAAGCTTGACTTTGTAAAATCTGTAAGTATCCAAAACAATATAAATAAGCCTATATCTACAACGGAAGATTTGTTTAATAGAAAAGGTTCTGTATCATTTAGAACTGCTCAATCAAGGGATATTATCGGAAATGAAGAAGTATATTCTAAGTACAAGGGGCAAGGAACTCTAGTTGCGGTTATAGATTCAGGATTTGATACTGAACACGAAGCTTTTTATCTTACTGATATAGGTAAAGAAAATGCGATGTATTCTAAGGAAGAAATAGAAAAGTTAAAGACGGATGGAATACTTGATCACGGTTTTTACAAAAGTGAAAAGATTCCATATGTGTACAACTACTATACAACCTCTAATTTCGATTTAGTAAAAGAAAAGAAAGAAAACTCCCACGGACAACACGTGGCAGGGACAGTAGCAGGAAATAGGGTTACGGTAAAGCTTGGTGAATCAGAAAGAGAACTAATAGGTGTAGCACCAGAAGCACAACTTGCACTAATGAGAGTTTTCTCTGATGAAAATGCGGGAACTGCTCCAGCAATCTACCTAAAAGCACTTGAAGACTGCGCAAAATTAAAGGTAACAGCAGTAAATATGAGCATTGGTGCACCTGCTGGAGATAGTACAAATATAGATAAAGAAATTACAGATGCAATAGATAGACTTGAAGAAGCGGGATGTGTAGTAGCAATAGCAGCAGGAAATAATACTTCTTATGGTAAGGGACTTGGATTCTCACCAAAAGCAGAAAATCCTGACTATGGAATACTTGCTAACCCAGCTGCAGCAGAAAAATCATTTGCTGTGGCATCTATTGAAAATGGATTTACGGTTCAAAAATATTTTAACAATATCACTAAGGATGGAAACACAGAAAGTTTCTTCCTAGAATGGTCAAAGGATGATAACAACAAAGAGCCCAAGCTTGAAGTCGATAAAGAATTTGACCTGGAATTTGTAGGTCTTGGAAGAGAAGAAGACTATGTGGGAAAAGATGTGAATGGCAAAGTTGTTCTTTTAGAAAGAGGAGTAATTCCATTTTCAGAAAAAGTTAAGATAGCAAAAGAAAAGGGAGCAAAGGCTATATTTATTCATAACCATATGGAAGGTGGAGATGAATTTATAGGCATGAAGAATGCTGGTAACCAAGGTATACCAGTAGCTTGCCTTTACTATTCAACTGGACTTAAGCTTAGAGAAAACGGTGGAAAGATCGTATTTAAGAATGGAAGAAAAGAATTTGCGAACCCACTTAAAGGACAAATTTCAGAATTTTCAAGTTTTGGTCTAACCAGTGATGGCATTTTCAAACCAGAGATTACTGCTCCTGGTGGAAATATATTTTCTCTAGGTAATAACAATACTTACAATGTGCAAAGTGGTACATCTATGGCTACTCCACACGCTGCAGGAGCATTGGCACTTACAAGATCAATGGTGGATGAAAGATTCCCAGAACTTAAAACAGAAGAGAAATGGCAGAGAATTAGAAATCTTCTAATGAGTACTGCAGAAATTCACTACAACCACTACAAAGCTGCAACCAGTCCAAGAAGTCAAGGAGCTGGAGTTATGAAGCTTCAAAAAGCACTACACACAAAAGCTATATTAATAGGAGACAATGGAGAGACAAAACTATTTAAAAAGGCAGCAACAGATAACGAAACTCTAAATTTTAAAATTCAAAACCTATCTGATGAAACACTGACCTACAACTACAAGACAGTAATTGTAGCAGATAGAGTAACTAAAGACGGTTATCTAAACCTCATGACTAGATCTTTAAGAGATGACTACAATGGAAAGATAACTATTGGTGCAAAAGAGACAAAGGAAATAAGTGTAAATATAGATACAAGGAATTTCTCAAACCAACTTAGAAGTGAGATGCCAAATGGATACTTTATAGATGGATTTGTAGTATTTGAAAATCAAGAAGAGCCTACAATTTCAATTCCATTTATAACATTTGTGGGAGATTTGGATAGACTTGACTATGTAGAACCATCTATTTATGACTTAACAAAGGAAAATAAAATTCCATTCTACTGGAATGAAGAGGGAAACACCCATATAGCAGATATGTCCAAAGAGGGGGAAATAAGTAACTTCGACTTTACTCATCTCTATACAAATATAGGAAACCGCACAGAAATCTTGGGACAAACTAAAGACTACACAACAAAGAATCCTCAGTTCTATGATAAACACGTACTATCTCCAAATAGAGATGGATACGCAGACTATGTCTTCACAAGATACACCATGCTTAGAAGTGGGTTTGTAGACGTGGATATCTATAAATTAGATGATGGTGGAAATATAATTCCAGATTCGATACAAAATTTCTTGAAGAAAGAAGAGATTGTAAAGAATTTCGGTTCACCTATGATGGGTAGCTCCTACTACATCGATATTCCATTTCCTAATAATAGCAAACAAGTGGAAGAAGGGGATTATGTAGTAACCATAAAGGCATATAGGGACGAAAATAATCCAGCAAAAGATGTAAATATGTACTTCACCATAGATATTACAAAACCAACCATCGAGGATATAAAGTTTGAAAATAATATGCTTAGCTTTGCACCAAAAGATGAAAATGGAATAAGAGAAGTAATAGTAAAAATCGGAGATGAAGTAGTAGAAAAGACTGAGGATAGATACAGTATTCCAGAAGGCACAGACCTAGATGATGTAACTATAGAAGTAAAGGACCTTGGATACAACACTCTTAAAACTACAGCGAAGATGGCACTTGATGATGAAACTTCCGGTGCAAATATCAAAGTAGAACTCAACAAGGATGATCCTGACTTCAAATTAAATTACAAAATCATAGATGAAAAGGGAAGAGAATTCTTTGAAGATAAACTTGCACCAGGTAAATACTCTCTTAAAATCGAAAATCCATCAGAAATTTATAAGATTGAAAAGGTAAATGACAAAGCTCTAAATGATTTAAAAGTTGAAAAACTTGAAACCGAAGAGCTGGATGACAATGGTAAAAAGATAGTAAAAGATATCTATATCTACGATTTTGAGGTAAAACCTGGAGAAAAAACTGATATAACTGTCAAAGTAAACAAACTAGATGCCCACTACGTATACTTCTGGATGTATAGTTACACTGACAAGTTCTCAGGTATAACTCTTGAAAATAAAGATACGAAAGAAAGAATAGAGTTAAATCTAGAAGTAGGTAAGAATGACGACAGTGGAGTAGGAGCAAAAGCTTTTGCCAAGTTGATACCATATGGAGATTATAAAGTAATAATAAATGGTGATACAGAGAATTACAAAATAAATCTAAAGAGAACCATCAAAGATGAAAGTGGGAAAGATTCAAAGATAGATGACAATAAATCTTTAAATAATTTAGTTGTTGATGACAACTCAAAACTAAATAAGGCTGGAAATATTTCCTTCGATATAGATGTGGAAAAGAAGAGTACAACCTTAAATATCTTTGGAGAAAATCAAGATAAGGTAAAATATGACCTAAACCTAGAAGGAACAGATGATAAAGCATCATTTATAAACTTAGCAGGATCAAAAGAAGTAGAATCAGGAGTAGAGCTTGATCCTAAGAATTATCTTCTACTTCCTATTCCGGAAGAGGGATATTATGCAGAACCGGCACTTGTCTATTTAGAATTAGAATCAGGAAAGATAACAAAGTTTCCTAATAAATCTATTTCTAAAATAGAAGATGGTGAAGATGCTAATATACAAGTGGATATCAAAAAGTCAGAAGGATTTGGAAGTTTAGAAATAAATGACAATTCCAATGACCTAGGATACACTCAAAAATATATAATAAGAGATATAAGAGGTTACAAAGGCCTAAATAATAAGGTGTACACTGATCTAAATAATATTCCAGAAGGCTACTATGTAGTAACTCCTGAAATGGATGAAAACTCTGTTAACACTAGTCAAGATAATTTAAAGATAGTAAAGGTAAATGCAAATGAAAAATCTACTCTAGATTTTGTGTTTGAAGATAAAACGTCAAGCGAAGAAGGGGTAGCATTTATATATTCTCCAAGAAGAATAAATATAAAGGTAAAGAATGTAAAAACTGGAGATTTTCTACCTTATTTAATGGATTCCGAAGAAGAAAATGGAACTATTAGTTATTTATTCGCAGGAAATGAAGGAGTCTACGAAATTATCATAGAAGATGATGATGGACTTGTATATCCTAGATACTTTGCGATGACCAACAATACTATGATAGGCATAACTGAAGGAGAGTCTCCACAGAACCCACCAATTGAAGATGATAAAGAGCTAGAAAACCTATCTAAAGAATTAGATGAACTTCTAGAAAAAGCAAATGGAGTAGAAAGAGATAAATATACCGAAAAATCTTTAAAACTATTGGATGAAACACTTACAAAAATAGATAAGGATTCAAAGGATATAGAAAAACTAAAGACTTACATTCAAATGGTAAAATTTGCCCTAGATGGATTAAAACCAAAATCTACAGTTGAGCCAAAACCAACGGATCCAATAATACCAGATCCAGTAGATCCAACAAAGCCACCAATGTATGAAGAAGGCACTATTATTCCAATTAGTCCTATATTTGTAAACCCAATCTTTGATATTGTTAGAAATGAACCAAAGAAGGAAGATAAACTAATAGAGGTAGATGGACCTCTACTAAAGTTTAAGGAAAACTTAGATGCGAAGAAGGAATTAATAGAATTTAAAGATACCAAGGACTCTAAATACAAGCCATATGTAGATGAAGCAATAAGAAGAGGACTATTAGTAGGAGTTTCAGAAGATAGATTTGCTCCAGACTTTAAAATAACGAGAGCAATGGTTGTAGAATCTCTAAAGAGACTTGTTGAAGACGATTCAAACTATTCTTCAGACTTTAAAGACGTTAGAAAAGATTTATGGTATTACAATTCAATAAGTTGGGCAAAGACAAAGAAAATAGTGGCTGGATACGGCGACAACACTTTTAAACCAGACAAAGATATAAATATTGAAGAACTTGCAGTAATACTTGATAAATTTTTAGAAAAAGGAAATCTAGAACTGATAAGCAGAGAAAAAACTGGTAGAAATATTTCAGAATGGGCACAAAGCTCATATGAAAAGCTAATAGCATCTAAAATTTTATCAGAAGAAGACTTTGAAAATAGTAGAGAAGTTTTAACTAGAGAAAAACTTGCAAAAGTTTTAGTTAAACTTGCAGAGTTAATAGAAAAGAATAATTAAAATCTTAATTAAGAACCTTGGAAACGAGGTTCTTTTTTTTATGAATATAAAATATTACATAAATAACATATATACATATATATAATAGAAAGAAAATTTAAAAAAACGATTAAAAACTTTTAAAAATAAAAAAATTTTAATAAAAATTTTAAAACAGTGAAAATTTCTTGAAATAATAGAATTTTTTCTACATATCTATTGGAAACCTTGACAGTTAGTGTTATAATAATAAATTGCATAATAATAATTTAGAGTGGACTCATAGGCTCTAAATTAATCGTTTAGATACCAAAAGTAGGGGTGATTTGATGGTACATCCTGTTAAATACGGGAAACGCGAAAGAATGAGTTTTTCAAGGATTGAGGAGGTTTTAAGTCTACCTAACTTAATCGAAGTTCAAACAAGTTCATACAAATGGCTTCTTGAAGAAGGACTTAGAGAAGTTTTTGAAGATGTAAGTCCTATTGAAGACTATGCCGGCAATTTAATCTTGGAGTTTGTAGATTATAAACTTCACGACGAACAAGCAAAGTACGATATAGATGAGTCAAAGGCAAGGGATACTAACTACGCTGCACCACTTAAGGTGATGGTTAGACTTATAAACACTAAGACTGGAGAAGTTAAAGAACAAGAAGTGTTTATGGGAGATCTTCCTCTTATGACACCGACAGGAACATTTATCATAAACGGAGCGGAACGTGTAGTCGTTTCTCAGCTTGTTAGAAGTCCGGGAGCTTACTACAAACAAGAAACTGACAAGGTAGGTAGAAAGCTTATTTCAGCTACTCTTATTCCAAATAGAGGAGCTTGGCTTGAATACGAAACAGACTCTCAAAGCGTAATTAACGTAAGAATAGATAGAACTAGAAAGATACCAATTACAGTACTTCTACGTGCAATTGGTGTAGAATCAAATGAAGAAATTACAGAATTTTTAGGTGAATCCGAACTACTTCTTAGAACATTTGAAAAAGATTTGACCACTAATAAAGAAGAGGCTTTAATTGAAATTTATAAAAAATTAAGACCTGGAGAACCGCCTACTCTCGATTCTGCACAAAGTCTTTTCGAAAATATGTTTTTCGATTACAAGAGATACGACCTTGCTCATGTAGGTAGATATAAGTTCAATAAGAAACTTTCTATCGCATCAAGAATAGAAGGTCAATTTGTTGCAGATGATATTATTGATACACTTACAGGAGAAATCCTAGCTAAGGCTGGAGATAAACTTACAAGAGAAGACGCATTTAGAATAGAAAACTCTGGAGTAAATATTGTTACAGTTCTTATGAAGGCGAACCGTGCTGGAGAAGAAGACAGAAGAGTAATCGTTCATGGAAACAACTTCTCAATTCCAGAAAATTACAATCTTTCATTTGACTTAAAAGATTTAGGATTTAAGGAAAAGATATATCTTCCAGTATTTGAAGAAATTTACAACGAATTTCATGAAGATGAAGAAGCTTTCAAAGCAGAACTTATAAAAAGAAAATATGAGCTTTCTCCAAAACATATATTAGTAGATGATATGTTAGCGTCTATTTCATATGAATTTGGACTTTCAGAAGGCGTTGGAACTACAGACGATATAGACCATCTAGGAAATAGAAGAATAAGATCCGTTGGAGAACTTCTACAAAATCAATTTAGAATTGGTATTTCTAGAATGGAAAGAGTTATAAAAGAGAGAATGACTGTACAAGATGCGGACACTACAACACCACAATCTCTTATCAATATAAGACCAGTTACAGCTGCGATCAAAGAATTTTTCGGTTCTTCACAGCTTTCACAATTCATGGATCAAAACAACCCACTTTCTGAACTTACTCACAAGAGAAGACTTTCAGCACTAGGACCAGGAGGGCTCTCTCGTGATAGAGCAGGCTTTGAAGTGCGTGACGTACACAACTCCCACTACGGAAGAATGTGTCCTATTGAGACCCCAGAAGGACCAAACATCGGTCTTATCACTTCTCTAACCACATATGCGAGAATCAATGAATATGGATTTATCGAAGCTCCATATAGAAAGGTAAAACTTGGAGAAGGAATTGTAACAAATGAAATTGAATATCTAACAGCAGATGTTGAATACGAACAAATAATTGCCCAATCAAACGAAATCCTAGATGAAAATGGAAAATTCGTAAATTCTAGAATCGTTGCGAGAGGACCAGAAGGACTGGTTGACTTCTTCGATTCAGACAAAGTTACCTACATGGACGTAAGCCCTAAGCAAATAGTAGCAGTAGGTACGGCGATGATTCCTTTCCTAGAAAACGACGACGCAAACCGTGCTCTAATGGGTGCAAACATGCAACGTCAAGCAGTACCACTTCTAAAGACAGAAGCACCAATCATAGGTACAGGTATAGAATACCGCACTGCCAAGGACTCGGGAGTCGTGGTAGTAGCAACTGACGATGGTGTAATTGAAAAAGTTGACTCTAAATCTATTTCTCTAAAGAGAGATTTAGATGGAAAAGTAATAAATTATAGACTTCATAAATTCGTAGGTGGTAACCAAGGAACCACAATAAACCAAAGACCAATCGTAAATGTAGATCAAAAGGTTAAAGCTGGCGAAGTTATAGCAGACGGACCTTCTACAGATATGGGAGAAATGGCACTTGGTAAAAACATCCTAATCGCATTTATGAACTGGGAAGGATACAACTACGAAGACGCTATGCTAGTAAATAAAGATCTAGTTATAAACGACGTCTTGACTTCTCTTCATATAGAAGAGTACGAATCCGAAGCTCGTGACACTAAACTTGGACCAGAAGAAATCACAAGAGATATTCCGAATGTCGGCGACGATATGCTTAAAGATCTAGATGAACGTGGAGTTATAAGGGTCGGAGCAGAAGTAAAACCAGGAGACATACTAGTAGGAAAAGTAACTCCTAAGGGAGAAGGGGATCAAAGCCCTGAAGAAAGACTGCTTCGTGCAATCTTTGGAGAAAAATCTCGTGAAGTAAGAGATACATCTCTAAGACTTCCTCACGGAGAGCACGGAATAGTTGTAGACGTTAAGACATTTAGAAGATCCACAGGAGACGAACTTCAACCAGGAGTTCAAGAAATGGTAAGAGTATTTATCGCCACTAAGAGAAAAGTTCAAGTGGGAGATAAGATGTGTGGTCGTCACGGTAACAAAGGGGTTATCTCAAGAGTAATGCCTGCAGAAGACATGCCATACATGCCAGATGGAACTCCAATTCAAATCGTGCTTAACCCACTAGGGGTACCTTCACGTATGAACCTTGGACAAGTACTTGAAGTTCACTTGGGACTCGCTGCTAGAAAACTTGGTTGGAAAGTTGCGACACCAGTATTTGACGGTGCCAACGAGCAGGACATTATAGATTCATTAGAAAAAGCTGGACTTCCAGCAGATGGTAAGATTCAACTAAGAGACGGAAGAACAGGAGAAGAATTCGACCATCCAGTAACAGTAGGAATAATGTACATGCTAAAACTTCACCACCTTGTAGATGAAAAGATCCACGCAAGAAGTACAGGACCATACTCACTAGTAACTCAACAACCACTAGGAGGTAAGGCTCAATTCGGTGGACAAAGATTCGGAGAAATGGAAGTTTGGGCACTTGAAGCATATGGCGCATCTTACACACTACAAGAAATGTTAACGGTTAAATCTGACGACATTGTAGGACGTGTAAAAACTTACGAAGCAATAGTAAAGGGCGAAAATATTCAAAAGCCTGGCGTACCAGAAAGTTTCAAGGTGCTTATAAAAGAACTTGAAGCACTAGCATTAGAAATACAAGTATTAGACGAAGATAAAAACTTAGTTGACCTAGAAATAGATGAAGACGATCTAGCTAAGATAGATCAAGGTGCAGCAGAAACAGAAGAAGAAATTAAGGAACTTATAGAAGGAACTTCTCATCTTTCTAAAATTTCATCGAAAGAAATCGAAAATATGTCTATCGAAGAAGACGATGATGATGACGATGAACCATCATTCATAAGGGTAATAACCGGAGACGATACGGAAGAGGAAGAATAGTTCTTTAAGAAAGGAGATTCATTTGAGTAGGCATGATTTATTGCACTCTATCAAAATAGGACTAGCAAGCCCAGAAAAAATTAGGGAATGGTCCTATGGCGAAGTGAAAAAACCAGAAACAATAAACTACAGAACATTGAAACCAGAAAAAGAAGGTCTATTTTGCGAAAAAATATTCGGACCTACAAAGGACTGGGAATGTTCCTGTGGAAAATATAAAAGAATAAGATACAAGGGCGTAGTATGTGAAAAATGTGGCGTCGAAGTAACAAAGGCAAAAGTGCGTCGTGAAAGAATGGGTCACATAGAACTTGCAGCACCAGTTTCACACATTTGGTACTTCAAAGGAATTCCATCAAGAATGGGACTTGCCCTTGACATGAGCCCAAGAGCCCTAGAAAAAGTTCTATATTTTGCTTCATATATAGTTACAAAGGTAGAACCAGATTGTAACGCTGTTTTTGTAAAACAAATTCTATCAGAAGTTGAATATAGAGAACTAAAGAGTGAATACGGCGATCAATTCGAAGCTGGAATGGGCGCAGAAGCCGTAAAGAAACTTTTAAAACAGATAGATCTAGAAAAAGAATCTGAAATCCTAAAAGCAGAAATGGAAGGCGCAACAGGACAAAAGGCAATCAGAGTTTCAAGAAGACTTGAAGTAATAGAAGCCTTTATCCAATCAGGCAACAAACCTGAATGGATGATCCTCGATGCAATACCAGTAATACCACCAGATCTAAGACCTATGGTACAACTAGACGGTGGTAGATTTGCAACTTCAGACCTAAACGATCTATACAGAAGAATAATAAATAGAAACAACAGACTAAAGAAACTACTCGATATAAATGCACCAGAAATAATAGTAAGAAACGAAAAGAGAATGTTACAAGAAGCTGTGGATGCTCTTATTGACAACGGAAGAAGAGGACGTCCAGTAACAGGACCAGGAAACAGACCACTTAAATCACTTTCCGAAATGCTAAAAGGAAAGCAAGGTAGATTTAGACAAAACCTACTAGGTAAACGTGTCGACTATTCAGGAAGATCCGTAATAGTAGTAGGACCAGAACTAAAATTCTATCAATGTGGACTTCCAAAGAACATGGCGCTAGAACTATTCAAGCCATTTGTAATGAGAGAACTAGTAGCAAATGGACATGCTCATAATATAAAAGCAGCAAAAAGAAAAGTGGAAAGACAGACAGAAGAAGTTTGGGACGTGCTAGATGAAGTAATAAAAGACCATCCAGTACTACTAAACAGAGCACCGACCCTTCATAGACTAGGAATTCAAGCATTTGAGCCAGTACTAGTTGAAGGAAAGGCAATCAAACTTCACCCACTAGTATGTACAGCATATAACGCTGACTTCGACGGGGACCAAATGGCAGTCCATCTACCACTATCCATAGAAGCACAGACAGAAGCAAGACTTCTTATGCTATCCACAAACAACATCCTAGCTCTAAAAGATGGTAAACCAATCACCACACCAACACAGGACATGGTACTTGGAATGTACTACCTAACCTTAGATAGAAAGGATGAAGTAAAAGGAAACGGCATGATCTTTAGAGATTTCGATGAAATGATGCATGCATATGAAAGTGGATACCTACACCTACAAGCAAAAGTAGGAGTAAGAATATACAAAGACGAAGAAGACAAGAGAGGAAAGATAGTTTACTCTTCAGTAGGAAGATTCTTAGTAAATAGATTTATTCCACAAGACCTAGGCTTCGTAAATAGAGAAGAAGATCCATATGGACTAGAAATAGACAGAGTAGTAGATAAAAAACTACTAGGAAAGATAATAGAAAAAACATATAAGAAACATGGAAATATAGAAACAGCAGTCCTACTTGACCATATCAAAGAAACTGGATATCACTACTCAACCATAGGAGCAATATCAATCTCAATGGGCGACGTAGAAGTACCAGAAATTAAACCAGAAATCCTAAAGAAAGCAGATGAAGAAGTAGACGTATACGAAGAAACATTTGCAATGGGATTAATATCTGACGAAGAAAGATATGAGAAAGTAATAGAAATTTGGAACAACGCCACAGACGAACTAACAGATGAAGTAATGAGTGGATTTGATCCGCTAAACAACATCTACATCATGGCAGACTCAGGAGCCAGAGGTTCCAAGAACCAAATCAGACAGCTAGCAGGTATGCGTGGATTAATGGCATCACCATCAGGAAGAACCATAGAAGTACCAATCAAGTCCAACTTCCGTGAAGGACTATCAGTGCTAGAGTTCTACATGTCAGCCCATGGATCCAGAAAAGGACTTGCAGATACAGCACTAAGAACAGCAGACTCAGGATATTTAACAAGAAGACTAGTAGACGTATCACAACAAGTAATAGTAGAAAAAGAAGACTGCGGAACAGAAGAATATATCGTAGCAAAAGCATTTACCGACGGAAAAGAACTAATCGAAAGCCTAAAAGACAGAATCGAAGGTAGATATGCAGCAGAAGATATAATAAATCCAGAAACCAAAGAAATAATAGTAGAAAAGAATACCGAAATCTCAGATGACGATGCAGAACTAATAGAAAAGCTGGGCATCACAGAAGTAAAGGTAAGATCAGTACTGGGATGTAAATGTAAAAATGGCGTATGCGCTCATTGTTACGGAAGGAACTTGGCAACAGGAAGTCAAGTAGGGACAGGAGAAGCAGTCGGAGTAATAGCAGCACAATCCATAGGAGAACCAGGAACACAGCTAACAATGAGAACCTTCCACACAGGAGGAGTAGCAGCAGCAGCAGACATCACCCAAGGTCTTCCAAGAGTAGAGGAACTTTTCGAAGCAAGAAAACCAAAAGGACTAGCAGTCATAACAGAAATAGAAGGAACCGTAGAAATAAAAGAAGAAGACAAGAAACGAGAAATCGTAGTAACTTCAAAAGATGGAGAAGCAGCAAGCAACAACATCGTCTACGGAGCAAGAATCAAAGTTAAAAACGGAGACTATGTAGAAAAGGGAGCAGAGCTAACTCAAGGATCAGTTTATCCACAAGACTTACTAAAAGTAAAAGGAAGAGAAGGAGTAGAACAGTACATCATCAAAGAAGTACAAAGAGTATACAGACTTCAAGGGGTAGACATCAACGACAAACACATAGAAATAATCGTTCGTCAAATGATGAGTAAAACAAAGGTCATAGATGCAGGCTCCACAGAACTACTACCGGGATCACTAGTAGACACAGTAGACTTCAAGAGAGAAAACGAATTAGCAAGACAAGAAAACAGACAAGAAGCAACAGGAGAAGTAGCACTACTAGGAATTACAAAAGCATCACTTGCAACAGAAAGCTTCCTATCAGCAGCATCATTCCAAGAAACAACAAGAGTACTAACCGATGCAGCAATAAAAGGAAAAGAAGACCAACTACAAGGATTAAAAGAAAATATCATAATAGGACAATTAATCCCAGCAGGAACAGGAACAAGGATGAATTCAAAAGTGCAACTAGGACTTTCAGAAAAGCTGAAAGAAAACTTTGAACTCCTTGAAAATACTGAAAAAGTCTCCAAAAAGATGGTTGACTTAACAGAAATAGAATGATAAAATAGTTTAGTGTGAAAGACTACTCTTAAGGGTAGTCTTTCCACTATGTAAAATAAAGAAGGAGGTGCAGAATGCCAACAATTAATCAGCTAGTTAGAAGCGGAAGAAAAAAGGTAGAACACAAATCTAAATCACCAGCACTAGGAGTAAACTATGACTCACTAAGAAAAGTTGAAACTAAAGCACAATCACCACAAAAGCGTGGAGTATGCGTAGCAGTTAGAACAGTAACACCTAAGAAACCTAACTCAGCACTTAGAAAGGTAGCAAGAGTTCGTTTAACAAATGGATATGAAGTCATGGCTTATATACCAGGAATTGGACATAACTTGCAAGAACACTCCGTAGTTCTTATAAGAGGAGGAAGAGTAAAAGACCTTCCAGGGGTAAGATACCACATTGTAAGAGGTACACTAGATACAGCAGGAGTGGACACAAGAAGACAATCAAGATCAAAATACGGTACAAAGAAGCCAAAGACTAAATAAAATCGAAATTAGACTCATTATATAGATTGCTTAGGCAAGCGGATATACCGAGTACCGATGAATCAACTAATAATGGTTAAGGAGGGAAGTTATGCCAAGAAAAGGACATATACCAAAGAGAATTGTTATGGCTGATCCTAAGTACGATGACGTTGTAATCACAAAACTAATCAACAACGTAATGTTAGACGGAAAAAAGGGAACAGCACAAAAAATCGTATATACAGCACTAGACAAAGTAGCTGAAGCAACAGGCGAAGAATCAATAGAAGTATTCTACAAAGCACTTAATAATGTAATGCCTGTACTAGAAGTAAAAGCAAGAAGAATTGGTGGAGCAACATACCAAGTACCTATGGAAGTTAGACCAGAAAGACGTCAAACACTAGGACTTAGATGGCTTGTAGGTTTTGCTAGAAAACGTGGAGAAAGAACCATGGCAGACAGACTAGCAAAAGAAATCCTAGACGCATCAAACGGATTAGGCGGCTCTGTGAAGAGAAAAGAAGAAATGCACAGAACAGCAGAAGCCAACAAGGCATTTGCTCACTACAGATGGTAAGGGGGAAATATGCCAAGAGAAATACCATTAAATAAAGTTAGAAATATAGGTATTATGGCTCATATAGACGCAGGTAAAACAACCACAACAGAGCGTATCCTTTATTACACAGGTAAGATCCACAAAATAGGAGAAACTCACGAAGGAGCGGCGCAAATGGACTGGATGGCCCAAGAACAAGAAAGAGGGATAACCATCACATCCGCAGCGACAACAGCAATGTGGAAGGGATACAGATTAAACATCATAGACACACCAGGACACGTGGACTTTACAGTAGAAGTAGAAAGATCACTACGTGTACTAGACAGTGCGGTAGCACTATTTGATGCGAAATCAGGAGTAGAGCCACAATCAGAAACAGTATGGAGACAAGCAGATAAATACGGAGTACCTAGAATATGCCATATAAACAAAATGGACGTAACAGGAGCAGACTTCTATAGATCAATTGAAACCATCAAAAACAAACTACATGCAAATCCAGTTCCAATACAAATCCCAATGGGAGCAGAAGAAAACTTCATTGGAATGATAGACCTTGTAGAAATGAAAGCTGAAATTTATAAAAATGAAGACGGAACAGAAATAGAAATAACAGACGTTCCAGAAGAATATAAAGAAAAAGCTTTAGAATATAGAGAGGCAATGATAGAAGCCGTATCAGAGTTCGACGAAGAACTAATGATGGCTTATCTTGAAGAAGAAGAAATCACAAACGAAATGATCAAAAAAGCGATCAGAAAGGGAACAATAGGCGTAAAAATATTCCCAGTAACATGTGGATCTTCTTACAAGAACAAAGGAGTTCAATTACTACTAGATGCAATCGTTGATTACATGCCAGCACCAACAGATATACCTGCAATAGTAGGAACAGCACCTGGAACTGACGAAGAAGAAGATCGTCACGCATCAGATGACGAACCACTATCAGCATTAGCATTTAAAATAGTAACAGACCCATACGTAGGAAAACTAGCATACTTCAGAGTATACTCAGGATCACTAAAAGCAGGATCATACGTGCTAAACTCATCAAAGAACAAGAGAGAAAGAATAGGAAGAATCCTATTAATGCACGCAAACAAGAGAGAAGAAATAGAAGAAGTATTCGCAGGAGAAATAGCTGCAGCTGTAGGTCTAAAAGATACAGGTACAGGAGATACCCTATGTGATGAAAAGAATCCAATAATTCTTGAAAACATGGAATTCCCAGACCCAGTAATCTCTGTAGCAATAGAACCAAAGACAAAAGCATCACAAGACAAAATGGCGATAGCACTACAAAAGCTAGCAGAAGAAGACCCAACATTCAAGACCTACACCGATGAAGAAACAGGACAAACAATCATCGCAGGAATGGGAGAACTTCACCTAGATATAATTGTAGACAGACTACTAAGAGAATTCAAAGTAGAAGCAAACATAGGTAATCCACAAGTATCTTACAGAGAATCCATCACCATGCCATCAGAAGGTGAAGGAAAATACGTACGTCAATCAGGTGGACGTGGACAATACGGACACGCAAAGATTCAAGTAGAACCATTAGAACCAGGTTCAGGATTTGTATTTGAAAACAAAATCGTTGGAGGAGCAATACCTAAGGAATTCATAGGACCAACCCAACAAGGAATTGAAGAAGCACTTCAATCAGGGGTACTAGGTGGATACGAAGTACTAGATATCAAAGTGACACTATACGATGGATCATTCCATGATGTAGACTCATCAGAAATGGCATTTAAAATTGCAGGATCAATGGCATTAAGAGACGCACTAGCAAAAGGAAATCCAGTACTACTAGAACCAATAGTGAAAGTAGAAATTACAACTCCAGAAGAATACATGGGAGACGTAATAGGAGATATAAATTCAAGACGTGGAAGAATGGAAGGAATGGAACTAGTAAATGGAGCACAAATAGTAACATGCTACGTACCACTAGCAGAAATGTTTGGATATGCAACAGCACTAAGATCAAACACACAAGGAAGAGCAAACTATTCAATGCAATTCGACCACTATGAACAAGTACCAAAAAATATTGCTGATGAAGTAGTCGGCAAGAAAAAAGCTAAAGAAGGAGGATTTTTTTTCAAGCAGAAGACGGCATACGAGATATCTTGCGTGACTGGAGTTCAGACGTGTGCTCTTCCGATCT
>CABTWG010000015.1 GCA_902488455.1 uncultured Peptoniphilus sp. | reverse complement strand
TTCAAGCAGAAGACGGCATACGATAAAGGAAGTCATAGTTGTAGAAGGAAAAGACGATGTAACTGCGGTAAAAGCAGCAGTTGATGCAGAAGTCATCACTACCCACGGATTTGGATTCGGCAAGAAACTTCTAAACACATTAAAAGAACTTCAAAAGAGAAGGGGCATAATCATCTTCACCGACCCGGACTACACAGGAGAAAAGATCAGAAGAGATATAGAAAGAGCAGTGCCAGGGGCGAAGCACGCCTATCTTCCAAGGAGAAAGGGAGAAAAGGACGGCGACATCGGCGTTGAAAATGCAAAGCCAGAAGATATAAGAGAAGCAATAAGCCGTGCAAAACCACTGAGAGAAGAGTACGAAGAAATCTACGACAATAGAGATCTCTTAAGACTTGGTCTCACTGGTTCCAAAGAATCTTCGAAACTAAGAGAAGAACTTGGAGAAGCCTTAGGAATCGGACACGCAAATGCAAAGGTGTTTTTGAAGAGACTTAACGCATTTAAAATATCGGAAGAAGAATTGCTAGAAAAACTTGAAGAGGTAAGAAAGAATGGATAGACTATTTAAACCCTCCGTACTGGTACAAATCCTAGAAGAATTTGGATTTAGATTTAACAAAAGTTTGGGACAGAATTTTTTAATAGATGGAAATATAGTTAGGCGCATCGCCGACGGAGCAGGAGTGGAAGAAGGCTCAAATGTACTGGAAATCGGACCAGGAGTGGGCACACTTACAGAAGAACTGCTACTTCGTGGAGCAAATGCGTTGGCGGTGGAAATCGACAAAAACTTGGTGGACATCCACAAAAAAACTCTAAACTACGACAGGGTTAAAATAATCTACGAAGACTTTTTGAAGCTGGACACAGAAGAGATAAAATCCTATCTAAAGGGACCGATAAAAGTGGTGGCGAACCTGCCATACTATGTAACCACTCCGATCATAACGAAGATTTTAGAATCGGATCTAGACGTAGAATCCATAACGGTGATGGTGCAAAAAGAAGTGGCAAACAGATTTGCAGCAGAGACAGGCACCAAGGACTACGGATCACTTTCAGTGTTTATAAACTACTACGCAGAGCCAAAATATCTATTCAGCGTACCAAAATCAGTCTTCATGCCTAAACCAAACGTGGACTCAGCGGTGGTAAAACTAGAAATCAAAAAACATCGAGAAGATATAGATAAAGACAAATTATTTAAAGTGGTAAGAGGCGCATTTAGCAAGAGGAGAAAGACCATTCTAAATGCCCTATCCACCTACGGATTTAAAAATATAACCAAGACAGAAATAGCAGAAACACTCAAAATATCGGGAATAGACGCAAACAGAAGGGGAGAGACCCTAAGCCCGGAAGAATTCATGGTGCTATCGATAAACTTTCCAAAAATAGAAGATTAAAAGGAATAGAGGAGAAAAATGGACTTAGAAAAAATAAAAGAAGAAGTAGACAAATTTACCAAAGACGAAAAAGTCTTGAACCACCTATCTGGAATTTTCAAAGTGCTTGCAGATCCTACTAGACTAAGAATAATCTACACCCTATCCATGGGAGAACTATGTGTAACAGATATTTCAGAAACTCTTGAAATGACTCAATCTTCCATCTCCCACCAACTAGCAATTCTAAAGAACAGAGATCTGATAAAAGTAAGAAAAGTTGGTAGGAAAAGCTATTACTCATTAGACGATGATCACGTCCTCTCATTATTTGAAGGAGGATACGAACACGCTGCCCATAAACATTGAATAAGATAGAAAAAATTGGGTATATTGAGTTATAGAAGAAAATGGAGGTAAATAATGGAAAAAGTAAAAGTATATACATCAAGCACATGCCCTTACTGCGTAATGGCGAAAGAATACCTAGCAGAAAAAGGCATAGAATTTGAAGAAAAAAACGTACAAACAGATAAAGAAGCAAGACAAGAACTAATGAAGATGGGCTACACAGGAGTGCCTGTAGTAGTAATCGGAGAAGAAGAAATCGTAGGATTTGACAAAGCGAAAATCGACGAAGCAATAGGCAAATAAATTACAGCGGCATGACCGCTGTTTTTATTTGTTCAGATTTTAATTTTACACATATATTTTATTTAGTAATCTTTTTTATGGTATAATTATAAAAGATATCATAAGGAGTGCTTGAATGTCTATTTTTAAAAAAATTTTCAATAGTAAAAGTCAGAAGAATCGTGATGTAATTTCTAAGAATGATTACAACGATGAACAAGTGTCTGATTTTAAGGATTCTAATTTAGATGTTTCGTCTGAATCCGATGAAAACATATCTTCAATTGAAGAGAATCCACAATTGATTGTCAAAGAAACTATGTCTGAAAAGTTAGAGTTAGAATTTCCATTTAAATCTTACTTTAATGTTGCTTTTAGTGTGGGGTCTGACGTAAACCCATCACTAGACAAGATATTTCTGTTTCCATTATATAACATAGAAACTGAAGGATATAAAGTAAAGGCTGTCAGAATTGAAGGGATGTATGAATCTCCAGAAATTCCAAATGAAATATTTGTTACTTTTATTCCCAATGAAGATAGAATATTGCCTTACAAATGTTTAGATTTAGATACTATTTATTTTCTTGACTATAGAATTTTTAATCCTATTCTTGAATGCTTTCTACCTAAAATAATTAAATATTATGATAATGTTGAGAAGTTCTACTTTGGTGATGATATAAAATGTTTCAGAGATGTTTTTGATTCAGTATATAATAATAATAAATCAGAGTTAGATGCTCTATTCGGATTTATATATAAAAATTTTAACTTAGATTTTTGGATGAGTAATGTAAAGAATTTCAATTCTTTTGAAGTTATATTATTAGAAAAAATAAAAAACTACTCATTTTTAAATTGGTTTTTTTTAGGTTTTTCATTAGGTGATATCCTAAATTTTGAATGGATCAAGTCTTATGACCCTGAAAGTAGTATTATAAATAAATCTGATGACCCCAAAATATTATATTATAAAGAATATTTGATTCAGTCATTCGAATATTCAAAAAAATATATAACTGATATGAAATTGCCACTCTTAGGTTTATTAGAAAAAAATTTGACTCCTAAGATATTTAATTATATTAATAAAAATAATACAGCTGAAGATATTTATAACTATTTTACCATATATTCTTTAGAAAAATACTCTATTGCCAAAAGAGTAAATGATTATTTAAACACTAATAATATTATTATTACTACTGATGAAATGAGAGATTGGAAAATAGAAGAAATAACTGAATATTTTTTTAGGAAACTAAATGGTATAGATGATATAAAAGCTACTCAAATAATAACATTTTTTTATATGATTTATAATAAAAATTATGACTTTTTATCTAATTATTATTTAAAGTGTCAAGAGGAAGTTCTTACATGTTATTCACAATTAATTAAAAATAGCAAGTATGAAAAATTTAGAGAATCAGTGTTGATTGAACAATATGAACAAGAAGAACAGAGTCAATCGAGTGTTAATAAAAACGATGCTGAGATTTTAGAATCTGAAAAAAGCGAAGATGTATATTATTCAATAGAAGATATTGACTTTATGACAGGCACAGAATTTGAATACTTCATATCCATATTATTTGAATCTATGAATTTTAAAACAGAAATTACAAATTCTACAGGGGATCAAGGGGTAGATGTTATTGCAAGAAAAGGTATAAATGAAATTGGAATCCAATGTAAGTGTTATAGCGGTAGTGTGGGAAACTCTGCTATCCAAGAGGTTTTCAGTGGGTTAAACTATTATCATTTAAACAAAGGCATGGTTGTTACTAATAATTATTTTACAAAATCAGCCATTGAATTAGCTAAGTCTAATAATATTATTCTTTGGGATAGAAGTATGCTAAAAGAAAAAATCGAAAATTCAAAAATAATAAGAGAACATAAATCTAATTTGTAATAAATTTTAAATATAAGAAGATAAACAAAGTGGGTAGATAGAAAAGGACGCAGTAGATATATTTAACGTTTAGAAATTATAAAGCACAAGTAGTTATACATAGTCGTATTCTAGGAGCATTATTAGAAAATTTTTTTGCTTACATAAGAAAATTCACTGGCGTATCCCATAGTTTTTCAAATAATCTTCGGAAAAGAGGGGAAATATGAGAGAAATAATACTTGTAGTTTGGCTAATATCTCTTTACAAGTACAACAAGGTGAAACTTCAAGAAATAAAAAGAGACGATGAAGAAGGCAAGAGAAATTATAGAGAAGAAGTCGAAAAATTGGTATTTCAAAATTTAAGAGCCTTGATTGGATTCTATATCATTGTAGATATAGCAGGACCATACATAGTGGCGCTTATAAATAAATAAAATTTAGATTAGATGAATCCAGAAGCCTTGGATTTATTGCAATGAAAATGTGTAATTTGCAAAAAAAAAAAAACAGGTGTATAATTAAATTAACAAGTTAGCGTAGGAGGGTGCCATGAAAAAGAATAAATTTATAATCTTTCTTGCATTGTTATTAGTATTTTCACTACCAGCTTATGCATTGGCGAGGGGAGAAAATAATAAGAAGGAAGAGAAATTAAGCTTTTCAGATGTAGAAAAACATGAAAAATATATAACTACTACGAAAAGCTTCAAAATCGATGGAGAAATATTGGACGAAATTCCATATAAAGAAGGAGAATTCGAAGGAAAACTCTCAAGACAGAAGTTTGTAGATATAGATTACGACAAAAATATCAAAACCTACAAATTCGGAGGTTGGATCCAAGATAAGGAATACAAAGAAGTAGCCGCTGCATTTAAAGCCCAATCCAAAGAAATTCAACATGAAGATGCTCAAAATAATACCGAAAAACTTCCTATGGACATAGTAAAACTACCAGATGGAAGGTATCAAAAACATATTGAAGTTGAAAAGATATTTGCGCTTGAAGTAGAACCACCTTATGAAATCGAGTACTCAGAAGGAAATATGGAAGGTAAATTAAGCAGACAGAGATTAGTAGATAGGGACGAAAGATACAAAACCAAGACATATATTTACTCCGGTTGGGTAGACTTTAAAGACGGAATAGATCCTACAGAATCAAAATAAATAAATTGCTAACTTATGAAAAGGGCTTTGAGCCCTTTTTTGTTTGCGATTAAATTATAATAATTCAAATGGTATAATTTACATAGGTGATGAAAATGAATATATTAGAAGAAGTAAAAAATATAGAAGAAGAAATAACAAATTTTAGAAGAGATCTACACAGAATCCCAGAGCTCCAACTAAATCTTCCAAAAACCATGGAATACATAGGAAAAGTTCTTGAAGAAAATAAAATCTCATATAGAAAACTGGTGGAAGGTAACGCAATTGTAGCAGAGATAAAGGGACAAAATCCAGGAGGATGTATCGCAATAAGAGCAGATAGCGACGCCTTGCCAATAGAAGAAGAGACGGGACTTCCATTTAAATCTGAAAATGGATGCATGCACGCATGTGGACATGACGGACACACTGCAATGGCACTAGGAGCAGCGTTAATATTAAATAAAAATAGTGATAAATTTGACGGCACAGTTAAAATATTTTTTCAACCGGGAGAAGAATATCCGGGAGGAGTGCTTCCGATGATAGAAGAAGGCTGCATGAAAGATCCAAAAGTAGAAAGGGTCATCGGACTGCACAACGGACAACTGTTTCCGATAGAACCGGGCAAAGTCGGATTTATGCCAGGAGAAATGATGGCAGCCATGGATAGATTTAAAATCACAGTCATAGGAAAGGGTACCCATGGAGCGACACCGCACCTAGGCAAGGACCCAATCCCATGCATCTGCGAAATAGTAAACGGACTTCAAAAGATCGTATCGAGAATGGTAAACCCAGCGGAAAAAGTATTGCTATCAGTATGTCAAATCCACGGAGGATTCACCCAAAATATAATCCCAGACACAGTATTTGTAGAAGGAACAGTGAGAACTTTTGACGACGAAGTGAGAAGAAATATAGCAGAAAATATAAAAGATATTTCAGAAAACATAGCCAAGGCATATGGAATGGACGCAGAAGTTGAGTACGATTTTAAATATCCAGCGGTCATAAATGATGAAGGATTCACAGAATATGTAGTAGACTGTGCAAAAGAAGTCTTGGGAGAAGAAAGAGTAGAATATTTAAAAGAACCATCCTTTGGAGGAGAAGACATGGCATATTTTCTACGAGAAGCAAAGGGCACATTCTTTGCACTATCCAATCCAAAAGTCCACGAAGGCGGTAAAATCTATCCTCACCACAGCCCAAAATTCGACCTAGACGAAAGTAAACTCTACATGGGCACCGCAATCTTTGTAAAAGTAGCAATGGATTATTTGAATGGGAAATAGAGGTTAGAGAGTTATAAAAATTTGTAGCGGAAGCAACCTGCTTCCATCAACCTAAATACTAAACTCTCCTACCTCAGGCGAAGCCGTAAAACAAAATAAATTACAATTAATCTTTGTAGTGGAAGCAATCTGCTTCCATCAACCTTGATACTAAAATCTTTTAACTTAGCCGCAAGGCGTGGTGCAATCTTAACTACTATTCATACTTGTAGCGGAACCTTCCCAACTACAGTCACCCTGAGCGAACGCAGTGAGTCGAACGGGTCTAACCTCTGAAGAGAAAGTCATTGCAAATGAAATTAATAGAAATTAACACGTCTTATATTCAACATCTAAATTGACGAAGCTGGATAGTCAAAGGATATCTTGGTCCAGTCAAAATAAAAGCTCAAAGTCGATTCCGATTACAGAAATTCAAAAATTCTAAACCACGTCGACCTACAAATAGAGGCTCGCTTCGCTCAGACAGTGCGATTTGTAGCCGGTCTCCTTAGGTTTGAATTTTGAAGAGTTTCTTACAGACGAAATCTCCTTTTGAGCTTTTTATTTCAAGGGAAGACAAATAATTATTTGTATTGAAAATAATTTTAATTTTTTTGTAGCGGAAGCAATCTGCTTCCATAAACCTTGGCACTAAATTCCTTCAACTCAGCCGTAAGGCGTAGTGAAGTCTTAGCTCCTATTGACACTTTTAATGAAAATTAAGTTTAGAGACAATGAAATCTTGACAACAGTTATGCACTGTTATACACTGTTATACACGAGGTGCAATTATGAAAATATTATTGTTAAACGGAAGCAGCACTCCAATCTATGAACAAATAAAGAATGCGATTAAGGAAAATATAGTTCAAGGTCTTGTATCACCAGATGAGCAATTACCTTCCGTCAGGCAATTATCAAACGATCTCAACGTCAGTATATTAACGGTTAAAAAAGCTTATGACGCCTTGGAAGAGGAAGGTTTTATTGTAATACGACAAGGCTTAGGTACTTTTGTGGCGCCTATGAATCCGGACATCTTAAAAGATGAAAAGCAAAAAGAAATAGAGACACACTTAGTTACAGCGTGTCAAATTGCAAAAACAATCAGTCTTAGCCAAGATGAGCTTATAGAATTGATACAATATATTTATCAGGGGGATTCATATAATGAATAAAATTGAGGTACAAAACTTGTGTAAGGAATATCCTAAATTTGCATTAAAAAGTGTCAATTTTTCTATACCGACTGGATACGTTACGGGTTTCATCGGTAAGAATGGTATGGGAAAAACCACGACAATAAAATCAATTCTTTCACTTATTCATTTTGAAGGAAAAATCCTTTTCAAAAATAATGATACAATCACAGAACCTTTAAATCAAAAAATCGGTGTTATTATGGATGATTCTTTTCTTGCAAAAGATTGGAATATGGATTTAGTGAATAAAGCTATGATGGTAGGATATAACGAGTGGAACGAAAATTTATTTTGGCAGAGTCTAAACAAGTTCGGTATAGACAGAAAATTAAAAGTTAAAGAATTGTCACGAGGAATGAAAATAAAATTAATGCTTTCAATCGCCTTATCTCATAAAGCTGAATTATTGATTCTTGATGAGCCGACAAGTGGCTTAGATCCGAGCATGCGAGAGGAATTTTTAGAAATCATTTCTGACTATATGAAAGACGAAAATCACACAGTTTTGTTCTCCACACACATCACACAAGATCTTGAAGCTATCGCTGATTATATAATCTTTATTGATGATGGGAAAATTGTGTTATCTATGGAAAAAGATGATTTTCTAAATTATTTTATGATATTAAAGAGTGATTCAAATAATCAAAAAAATATTGATGAAGATGCAGTATTAGGAAGAAAGATAAGCGAATACAGCACGGAATATTTGGTGAAACGTACGGATATAAATAACATACCTCCAGGATATGTTGAAGATAAAATTTCGATTGATAGAATCATGATTCTGTACGGGAGGAAAAAATAATGGATATCATTAAAGTTTTAAAATTAGACCTATTGTCAGTTAGACCTTACTTGACGATAAAGAACTTGATTATACTCACAGCATTGGGAACTTTCTATGGAGTATTGTCGAAAAATTCCTTCACAGTACTGGCGATAGCTCAAATGTTTGCCGTGCTTTTCTCAGGTTATCCTTTTTTAGTAGGAGAAGAATCTGGCATAGATCCTTTATATAAACTCTTTGGAATTAAATCAAAAGATGTTGTAATTGGGAGATACTTACTTGCTGCGATTTTTGTTGGAGTAATGCTTATAGTTGGTGTAATGTTGGCGCTGATTATAGCGAAAATATGGCCAATGGAGAATGGGAGACAGGGTTTATTGCTTGCAGCACTGGTTACAGGAGCTGTTTCCTTGTTTATAATTTTTATAGAATATCCGATTTATTTTAAACATGGGTATAAAAAGGGAAAAACTCTTGCGATGATTCCATTTTTGCTTGTTGGTATTGCGGGTTTGATTGGTACATTTTTTGGCGAACAGTTTAAAACAGTTTTACGTATGGTTTTTATGAATAAAACTGTCAGTGCAATGGTTGCGCTTGTTATCTGGGCGTTTGTATTATTATTATCATTTCAACTTTCTAAAAAATTTTATTCAGAGAGAGACTTTTAAGAGGTTCGAACTTTTGGTTCCGCCTTGGAGTTTACGCTCAAACAAAATTTGGGTTATCATGAGTGTGACGACCACCTACAGACGTTGTTCAAATAAAAGAACTACCAGGGACATAGCCCTTTAAGCCAAAGAACAGGGTATAACAAGATTATGGGACATCATTGATAAAATAAAAAAGAAAGGAAGGCAAATGTCAAAAGGAAAAAGACGAACCTTCACACCAGAATTTAAAGCTAAAATAGTAATGTTAAAACATAAAAATAAGCCAGTAAAAGAAATATGTGAAGAATATGATTTAGATCCACAAACCGTCCATAGATGGGTCAAAGAATTTGATTAAGCAGCTATGGCAGGCTGGGAAGAACAGGATAAATACATGAAGATGCAAAAAAGAATAAAAGAACTTGAAATGGAAATAGAAATAATGAAAAAATTCAACGAACATTTTGGTGGGAAAAATTGAGAGTAAAAATTGGCATTGTGCCTAGAAATAGAGGGAAGATATGATTGATGTAAAATTGATGGAAAAAGCTGACGGGAAAAAGGTTAATTTATATTTTAAAGACGGCACGGAGTGGAAAAACAAACAATGCACTAACTTTTATATAAAAGATGATGACGATGAAGAAAATATGCTAGAGTTTGGAAATATTATTGTAAACCAATCAGAAATTAAAAATATAGAAATATTAGATTAATTGTAACAGAAGCGGTTGATGTAAGATTTATGTGTTTTTCATAGGTAAAATCAATACTTGGTTTTTAAATATGATAGTTTTATTTTGTTCTATATTATCTATATAATTAGGTGATGTTTTATGGGCATTGAGAAATTTTATAAATTATTGGGTAAAAAATTAGAAATTCGTTTAAAATCAGGGGAAAGGTATACTGGATATGCAGATTATATAGTTATTCCCGAGGAAGATGAAGATCTTGATGGTCCAATACTTGTATTAGATATTGAAGGTAGAAATGAAGGAACAATAGATGGTTTTTTCATTGACGAGATTTGTTCTGTGAAGATTGTTTGAATTTGAGTAACCCTATTCTAAAGTTTTAATTTCTACATACAAAAAATAAAAAAACTATTGGTTTTTCGCCAATAGTTTTTTTGTGTTTCTTTGTTATTTTATTTTATTCGATTTCTGCTTTTAGTTCTTTTTCTTTTTTAAGTGCTTCTGTTAGTTTTGGAACTATTGCATTTATATCGCCTACTACGCCTAGGTCTGCTACGTCAAAGATTGGTGCACCTTCGTTCTTGTTGATTGCGATGATTAGGTCTGAGTCTTCCATTCCTGCTACGTGTTGGATTGCTCCTGAGATTCCTAGTGCGAAGTATACTTCTGGTCTTACTGTTTTACCTGTTTGTCCTACTTGACGATCTTTGGTTGTCCAGCCTGCATCTACTACTGCTCTTGATGATGAGATTTCTGCTTCTAGTACTTTTGCTAGGTCTTGTAGGTTTTGGAATCCTTCTGGTCCGCCTATTCCACGTCCTGCTGATACTAGGATTGCTGCTTCTGTGATGTCTTTCTTCTTTGATTCAGCTTTTACGATGTCAACGATCTTTACGTTCATGTCTGTGTCTGCGAATTCTACTTTTTCGTCTATTACTTCGCCTTTTCTACTTGTGTCTGTTGGTAGTGATTGCATTACGCCTGGACGAACTGTTGCCATTTGTGGTCTGAAGTCTTCGCATAGGATGGTTGCCATTAGGTTTCCTCCAAATGCTGGTCTTGTCATTAGTAGGTTCTTAGATTCTTCGTCTATTTCTAGTCCTGTACAGTCTGCTGTTAGTCCTGTGTGGATTCTTGCTGCTAGTCTTGGTGCTAGGTCTCTTCCTATTGATGATGCTCCGTATAGTGCGATTTCTGGATCATATTTTTTGATAATATGTGCGATAGCCTTTGCGTATGGTTCTGTCACATATTCTTTTAATATTGGATCTTCTACTACTAATACTTTATCTGCTCCGTGGTGAATTAGAAGTTCTGCGTGTTGTTTTACGTCGTCACCGAGAAGCATTGCTACTACTTGTTGGCCTAGTGCGTCTGCTAGTTCTCTTGCTTTTCCTAGTAGTTCGATTCCAACTTTTTGTAGCTGATTGTCTCTTTGTTCTATAAATACATATACGTCTTTACTCATGATTCACCTCTTAGATTATATACTTTTCTTGAAGTTTTGCTACTATTGCTTGTGCTGCTTCGTCTGCTGATAGGTCTTTTAATAGTTCGCCTTTGCCTTTTCCTTGTTTTGGATAAGATTTCTTAACTTTTGTTGGTGAACCTTTTAGTCCAATGTTTGCAAGGTCTAGCTTGTCTTTTATTTCTTCAAGTCCCCATGTAGTTATTTCTTTTTCATATGCGTCATAGATTCCACCTACTGACATGTATCTTGGTTCTGCTAGTTCTGTTAGTGCTGTGATTAGGCATGGTAGTTTTACTTCTAGTACGTGGTGTCTATCTTCGAATTGTCTTTTTACTGTTAGATGATCTCCGTTTAATTCTAGGTCTTCTACATATGATACTTGTGGGATTCCAAGGTGTTCTGCGATTTGTGGTCCTACTTGGGCTGTATCTCCGTCGATTGCTTGACGTCCTGTTATGATTAGATCATAGTCTAGGTGTTCTAGTGCTGCTGCGATTGTGCATGATGTTGCCCAGGTGTCTGCTCCTCCGAATGCTCTATCTGTTACTAAGATTGCTTTGTCTGCTCCCATTGCTAGTGCTTCTCTTAGTGCTAGTTCTGCTTGTGGAGGTCCCATTGATACTACTGTTACTTCTACGTTTTCGTGTTCGTCTTTTATTTTTAGTGCAGTTTCAAGTCCTGATTTGTCGTCTGGGTTTATGATACTTGGTACTCCATCTCTTATTAGTGTGTTAGTAACAGGATCTAGTCTTACTTCATTTGTGTCTGGTACTTGTTTAATACAAACAACTATTTTCATTATTTACCTCCTATTTAACTCCCATCCAGCCGGATACTACCATTCTCATTACTTCGGAAGTACCTTCGTAGATTTCTGTTATCTTTGCATCTCTCATCATTCTTTCGATAGGATAGTCTTTGGTGTATCCGTATCCTCCGAATAATTGTAAGCATCTTCTGGTTACGTCAGATGCAGTTTCTGAAGCAAATAATTTAGCCATAGCTGCGTAGTGTGAGTATGGTACTTTGTTTTGCTTTGCGTCTGCTGCTCTATATACTAATAGTTGAGCTGCTTCTGCTTTTGTCTTCATATCAGCAAGTTGGAATTGTGTATTTTGGAATTGTGATATTCTTCTGCCGAATTGTTTTCTTTCTTTTGTATATTTTATTGTTTCGTCGATTGCTCCTTCTGCAATTCCTACTGCTTGTGAAGCGATACCGATTCTACCACCGTCTAGTGTCTTCATTGCAAGTCCAAAGCCTTTTCCTTCTCTTCCAAGTAGGTTTTCTTTTGGTACTTTACAGTTTTCAAATATAAGTTCGCATGTTGAAGATGCTCTGATTCCCATCTTGTCTTCTGGTTCTCCAACTCTGAATCCTTCGAAACCTCTTTCTACTATAAATGCTGAGATTCCTTTAGTTCCTTGGCTCTTGTCTGTCATTGCTATTATGATAAATACATCTGCAAATCCTGCGTTTGTAATGAATATTTTGGTTCCGTTAAGGATGTAGTGATCACCATCTAGTACAGCTATTGTTTGTTGTCCTGCTGCGTCTGTACCTGCTCCTGGTTCTGTTAGTCCGAATGCTCCGATTTTTTTACCAGATAGTAGGTCTGGAAGATACTTTTTCTTTTGTTCTTCTGTTCCGTTTTCATAGATTGGTGCTGCACATAGTGATGTGTGTGCTGATACGATAACTCCTGTGGTTGCACATTTCTTTGAGAGTTCTTCAATAGCCATAGCGTATGCTATGTAGTCAGCTCCTTGTCCACCATATTCCTTTGGGAAAGGAATTCCGAAAAATCCGTACTTTGCAAGTTTTTTGATATTTTCAGTAGGTGCTTCTTCTGTAATATCAATGTCTGCTGCTATTGGTTCTACTTCGTTTTCAGCAAAGTCTCTATACATTTGTTGTAATAGAAGGTGCTGTTTGTCCAAATTAAAATCCATTATAGTCCCCCTTAATAATTTAAATGTCAATAAAATAACATTGTTAATTTAATTATACCACTAAAGTAAATAATTTTGTGAAAATTTGCGAAAAAGTATTAGCATAGTAACGAATTATTAAAATTGTAAAATAAACGCTTCCGTATTTCTAGCGGTTTGTAGTGTTTTAAGGATTGTTTTAAATAATAATTCAATTATTTTAAAATTTTTGATTTATTTTTAAATTTTATATGTAAAAAATTTTTTTGGATAAATCAATCTTAAAGTCTTAGAAAAGATGTAAATAGATTCGCCACAATATATAAATGTAACGTTGTAAAGTATGATATAATATTATAGAAAAACTGTATATAGTAGAAGATTAAATTGAGGTAAATTATGGGATTTTCTTATGACAAATTATGGAAAAAATTAATAGATGAAAAGATGAATAAACTTGAATTACAAAAATCCATAAATAAAATTTCTTACATCATAGCTAGAATGGGACGAGATGAGAATGTGAGTATGGATATACTAGGTAAGATATGTAAGTATTTTAAATGTGATATATCGAAAGTATTGGAGTATAGGATGGAGGAAGTTTCTAAATGAAGAAAAAGAATCAAAGTAGCAGATTAACATCTCAACACAAAGAATCACATGGCGTTATTGGAATATTCGGCAAAGAAGCAAAAGAACATGATATGTCTGTTGGGCAAATATCAAGAATAGTATTAAAAAAATTAGAAGAAAAATATCCGACGCTAACATTTAGATATAGAAATAGTATACGAAAGTCAGAAATAAATAAATCTTTGCAAAAATTAGATAGTGAGCTTGGACAAACATTATTTCTAGAGAACTCTAGTATTAAACCTGATGGTGGAATAGTAGAGGTGAAGGATGATAATAATAATTGGAGAGTTGTTTTAGTCTCCGAAGCAAAATTTCAAGGGAAGGATATCGAAAATATCAAAAATGGCATTTTAGTCGGAAAAAATAATGATCAAGATTTAATGGCAGCTGGAAACGCTATAGAACGTTCACATAAAAATATTTCTGAAATAGCTAATTTTATGTTGGCAGAATCACATTTTCCATATGTCATTTTTTTAGAAGGTTCAAATTTCTTGACCAAAACTATCGAAGTTACGAGACCAGATGGTCGTATAGTCGTTCTAAGTTATAATTCAGGAACATTAAACAGATTGGACAGGTTAACCGCAGCAAACTATGGAATGCCATTTAATACTAATCTTTGTATAAATAAAATTATAAAAAGTGATGACAAGTCATTTATGCTTCAAGCTGCATCCATGTATACAAAAGGCGATGGTAGCAGATGGACTAACGAAGAAATGTTTATTATTTTAATGGATATTGCAGATACATCATTAAAAATGCTGGGTAGAGATATTTTTGATCAAATTACAAATAATAGGAGCGATTAAGATTTCATGAGAGACAATAGTAATGATTTTTTAAGAAAAGCAAAGAAAAATAAAAACGATGAGTTTTATACTCAGATGATAGACATAGAAAGAGAACTAAAACATTATAGAAATCAATTTAAAGGAAAGATTGTATATTGCAATTGTGATGACCCAACTAAAAGTAACTTTTATAAATTTTTTGCTAAAAATTTTCATAATCTTGGTATAAAAAAATTGATTTCATCGTGTTATGTTGAAAATGATATTAACATTTTTAATTTCAAGGAAAAAAATCTGATTAATGGCTTTTATTATGAATATACAGGTGAAAAAGAGGAAACTTTAATACCAACAAAAGATGATGTAATTTTCTTCAATGGCGATGGTGATTTTAGAAGTCAAGAGAGCATAGAACTTTTAAAATCAGCGAATGTTGTAGTTACAAATCCTCCATTTTCATTATTTAGGGAACATATTGATCAAATAATTAAGTATAATAAAGAGTTTCTTGTAATTGGAAATATCAATGCAATCACCTATAAAAATATATTTAATTTAATACAAAATAATGATGCTTGGATGGGTGTTAACATGGGAAGAGGAATATCTGGATTTATAGTTCCACAGCACTATGAATTATATGGCACTGAAACTACAATAGATGATGAGGGAAATAGAATAATATCAACTAATAACAACTTATGGTTGACTAACCTGGATAATGAAAAAAGGCATACAGATATAATATTGACTCAAACATATGAAGGAAATGAAGATAAGTACCCTAAATACGATAATTATGATGGCATAAATGTAAATAGAACACTTGATATACCAAAAGATTATAAAGGAGCTATGGGAGTTCCAATAACATTCCTTCATAAATTCAATCCAGACCAGTTTGAAATAATAAAATTTAGGAAAGGTAATGATAATAAAGACTTATCAATTAATGGGAAATGCCCCTATTTTAGAATCCTTGTAAGAAATAAAAGAATATAAAAAGGTATCTTTATATAATGAATAGAGGCGTATATGATGCGTCTCTATTTTGTCAATATAACTTGCCAAATCGGCAATTAAATGTTATAATAATATCTGAAAACAGAGAATGTTTTTTTAAGGAGGAAAATATGAACAAGGAGATTGGTAGAAGAATAGCTATTGAATTGAATAAAAAAGGAATATCACAAAAACAATTAGCTAAAAGAATAAATTTATCTGAAGCTGTTGTATCAAGGTACATTTCAGGGGAAAGAGAACCTAAGGCGAATGTACTTGCCAATATCGCTACAGCTCTAAGTACAACATCAGATTATTTATTGGGTATTGAAGAAGATAAATTTGATCATCCACGTATAAAGAGGATGATAGCAAGAAATGCTAATAAAATGAGTAAAGAAGAGAAAAAAGAATTAATTGATGCTTTGTTTGGGGAGGAATAATTTGGGATTTAGATTGTCGAATAACAGATATGAAGAAATTAAAAAGATAATAGTCGAACTTTTTATAAAGTATGATGTCAAATGCATACCTATAAGTGGCTTTGAATTAGCATCAAAGATGGGAATTAAAGTGATTCCTTATTCTTACTTCTCAGAGGAGAAACAGAAACTTTTATTCAAGAGAAGCAAAGATGGTTTCTTCGTAGAAAAAACAGACAATGAATTTTATATTTATTATAATGATACTAAAAATTATGGTCGAGTTAATAACACAATTTTGCATGAAATAGGCCATATTGTATTAGATCATACTGAAGAAAGTGAACTCGCAGAAGCAGAGGTAAATTTTTTTGCAAAATATGCATTAGTTCCTCCGGTATTGGTTCACAAATTAGAAATAAATAGCCCAGATAGAATAGCTGAATTATTTGATGTTTCCACACAAGCATCATGTTACGCTTTTAATTATTACAAAAAATGGTTAAAGTATGGCTCTGAAAATTATACTGACTACGAAATGAAATTAATTGGTTTATTTAAATATGCTATCTAAGATTAAAGGAGGTGGTTTTATGGATGTAAAAAAATCATCTATTAAACTGTTGGCACAGTAATAGATGATTGGCAGAATATGTATCATATCCATTGTCAAGTTTATGATATCATATTTTTGCCTTTTAGTAAATGTAAGATGTTTAATTTATTTTTTAATTTATTAGAAAGGAAATATATGGCAAAATTTGAGAAGAATAGAAAATCATGCAAAGATGTTTACAAATCTTATCTAGTAGAAGATGCGTTTTTTGACGGTAAATATGAAATACCAAGAATAAATGGAATTAATGATGTTAATCCTAAGAGTTTAATACTATATTCAGATAGAAATTCAAATCCGAATAAAGAAGATTGGATTTGTTTTTATGAAGATGATTATAAAATAAATTCTTTTTGGAATAGTCCCAAAAAGTATATTAATATACTTTCAAAATATGGTGGTGTTATAACGCCAGACTATAGTTTATATCGTGACATGCCTTTAGCAATGCAAATATGGAACACATATAGAAGCAGAGCTCTAGGTTACTTTTTACAGAGCAATGGAATTAAAGTTATTCCAAATGTTAGATTTTCAGATGAAAGAACTTATGATATAGCTTGTTCTGGAATAGATAATAATTCAACTATAGCTCTAAGCACACATGGCTTAATGAAAATAAAGAAGGAAAAAGAACTTTTCAAAATTGGATTGGAACAAGTAATAGACAAACTAACTCCCAAAACTATAATAGTTTATGGTACTACTCCAGAGGATGTGTTTGAAAAATACAAAGAACAAAGCATAGAAATCTTATCTTATAATAGCAAAATTTCAAAAATTTATAGCAGAGGTGATTGCTAATGGGTGGAGGAAATTTTGGTGGATTTAAGAATACAAAGGGAGCTAAAAATGAATATGAAATGCCCAATCATAAAAAAGCAGTAACACCTAGAGAAAAATTTGTAAATTATTCACTAGATAATACTAATCCTAATTCTAAAGGAAAAGCTGAAGCTTACGAAAAGTCATTAGGTTTTACTAAAGAAAATGCTAATTTATTAATAAGTCAAATTCATGATAATGTTACTGAAGGAAAAATGCATCCAATTTTAATACAAAGCAATAACTATGGTACAAAGTACAAATATGAAATACCAGTTAAAGGTCCGAATGGTAAAACAAAAATAATTGTAGCTGTTTATCAAATTGATAAAAATACAAGCATACCAAGACTTATTACTAATTACGTTAAAAAGAAAGGAAATAAATAATGAAATTTAAAGAATATGATAGAGTTAGAACCTTGGTTGAAAAAGATGGATATCCTCCATCAACCATTGGTGTAATCGTAAGTTTTTATCCTAATTCAGACTATTGTGAAGTCGAGATTTGGGACGCTGATGGAGATCCTGTAGATGTGGTAACTTATGAAATAAAGGAGCTTGAACTAGATTAAAAGCAGTTATTTTTAAAGAATTTAAAAAGGCTATGAGAGTTTAAACTCATAGCCTTTTTTATATCTAAATATTATAAATTATGCAAAATAAAAAGTGCCCTTTGGACGCTTACATTATTTTTAACAGCACTGCTGTTATATCATCTTTTGGTTCTTTTGCTGTGAAGCTTATTATGTCATTTCTGATTTCATATAGTTCGTCGACGCTGTGCCTATTTAATATATCTCCTAGCCTTTTGATGCCGTAGTCTTCTCCTTGTGCATTTTTAAGTTCTGGTATTCCGTCTGTTACAAAGAGTAGTTTGTCTCCACAGAATAGATCCACTACATTGTCTTCGTAGGTTGTGTCTTCAAACATTCTCGATATTGGCAGACCTGCTGTTACAAGTTCATAGCTCGTCCTATTTCTTGTTAGGATTGGGCAAGGGTTGTGGCCTGCGTTTGAAAATTTGAATGTGTTTTCTCTTCTATTATATACTCCATAAAAACAGGTGAAGTATATATTTATATCCAGGTTTATGGAGTTGAATTTCTTTTTTATTTCTTCTAATGCCATGGACGGATTAAGAAGCGCCTTGGTGGTTAGATTTTTAAACATAAAGTTTACAAACATGGTTACCTGGCTGCTGGCAAATCCGTGTCCTACTGTATCGGAGATATAGATTCCCAAATTGTCTCTATTTATTTCAAAGACGTTGAACATGTCGCCACTTAGGATATTGGAAGGTCTATAGATATAGTCTATCATAGCTCCTCCGATGAATCCCTTTTCTGGCAAGAGTCCTAGTTGAATCTTCTTTGCTTCATTCATTTCTAGGTCGAGCTCTTTGTTCTTATTTATTATTTCTCTTTGGAGTTTCTTCTCCATGGTTATATTTCGAAAGACTTCTACCACTGCTACTATGTTATCATTGTCAAAGATTGGGGAACATTTTACTGAGTAGTAGTTGTTTTCTATATATTCTTCTCTCTGTATGATTTCTCCTGTTCGAAGAGTCCTTTCAGCTATGGAAAGATTGCAGAAGAATCTTCCATCTGGCTCACAGGTCATCTCCATTGCCGATGCGCCCATAAGTTCTTCCATGGCAGAGTTTACAAAGACAACTTGGTTGTTTGAATCCAAGACTCTTACGAGATCTGCTATTCCATTTAAAATATTTAAGTTAATTTTAGAGTTAAGCATAACTACCCCCTAGGTTTTGGTCCTAAGTATTGATAATAATAGGTTTTTATTCCTCCATTATATAACTTTCTATTTCTATCTGCCTTTTTGCCGAAATTCTTTTCGAAGTCCTCGTCGCCAGAGATTGCATAGACGCTCCAAGTTGGACATGATTTACGGAGGAGACCAAGTTCTCTTTCAAGTTCAGCCACATCTTTTCCAATTCTTATTCCGTAAGGAGGGTTTGTGATTATGACTCCGTATTCATCTCCTATGATAAGATCTCTTATATCTTTTTGGAAAAATGTTATGTCTTCTTCAAGCCCTAGAAGCTCTGCGTTGTCCTTTGCAATTTCTATGGCACCACGCTCAATGTCGGAGCCGTAGATCTTAAGGGTTCTGTCGTAGTCGATTCTTTCATAGGCGAGTTTTCTTTCCTCTTTCATAATTTCTTCGTCGAAGAATTTGAATTTTTCAAAGTCGAACTTACGCATAAGCCCAGGAGCAATATTCTTGCCAATCATCGCAGCTTCTATAAGGATAGTTCCAGAGCCGCAGAATGGATCGTGGAGAATTCTATCTGGATTCCAAAACGAAAGCATAACCAGTGCTGCTGCTATAGTCTCAGATAGAGGAGCCTTGTAATTTCTAACTCTGTAGCCCCTTTTGTGAAGTCCGTCGCCAGAAGTATCAAGTGTCACGCTTGCGATATCGTCACGAAGAGCGACCTCTAGCTTGTATCTCTCTTTTGACTTTTCAAAGTAGTCTATCTCGTAATGCTTTTTCATCACGTCGATTATTGCTCTTTCTGTAATACTTTGACAGTCGGAAATAGAAAATAGTTTTGAATTTTTAGAACGGCCCTGCACGATAAAGTTGCCGTCGATGGATATATATTCATGCCAAGGAAGACTTAAAACTCCTTGGTAGAGATCTTCAAATGTAGTCGCCTTGAAGTTTAAAAGCTCAATCAAAACCCTATCTGCACATCTTAAATTTAGATTTAGCTTTGCAATATCTCGTAGATCTCCTTCGACGATGCATCTTCCATTTTCTGTAGTAACATCATATCCAAGGGCAATTAGTTCTCTTTTTAACACCGCCTCAAGACCAAATGTAGTAGTAGCTATTATTTTCATTATTTTTTCTCCTTTGCCCATTTAAAAATATAGAGAGCATAGAGACCTATTGTGAAAATTCCAAATACAATATCATTAGCTACAAATACATCTTTATGCATAAAATATCTAAATGCCATACGGGCAAGTAGATAAATCACGACGATATAAGAAAATTTATAGAGTTTTTTAAAACGCATCTCTTTCGATAGATTTTTATTTTCTTCTCTTAAATCTTCTTTATATTTTGCTTGTCGTTTCCTAGCGGCAATGCGGACTTTCTTTTCCTTTTGCCATCTTTCTTCAAGATTATCAAAAAAACTCTTTTTATTCATCTTACACCTCTACTATATTCTATCTAAAATTGATAAAAATTAAAAGGATTAATAGCCTTTAATAAATTTAAGAAAATTGCTTCTACATAGTGAAGTAGGGTATAATAGACTTAGATATAAAATATGGAGGTATTTATGAATATATTAGTATTTGCAAAAGTAGTGCCTAAGGTTTCTGACTGCAAAATCGACAGAGAAACGAATAATCTAATAAGAGATGGCGTAAAAAGCATAATCAATCCGCCGGATCTAGCGGCTATTCACACTGCTTGCGAACTCAAAAAAGAACATGGTGGCAAAGTTGTAGTAGCATCAATGGGTCCTGACTTTATTAAGGGCGAGCTAGAAGTAGCTTATTCAATGGGAGCTGATGAAATTTACATCGTTTCTAGCATGGCAGTTAGAGGATCAGATACACTTGCAACCTCCTACGTACTTTCAACAACAGCTAAACATTTAGGAGAGTTTGATCTTATATTAACAGGAACTCAAACATTGGACGGAGACACTGGACAAGTAGGACCACAACTTGCAGAAAAACTTGGACTTAACTCCTTAACATATACAGAAAGTGTAGAAGTTAAAGGTGACGAAGTCATAGCTAAGAGAAGAATAAATGGAGGCCTTCAAGAAGAAAGTGCAAAGATGCCAGCTCTTGTAAGCGTTCTTAGAAAAAATATAAATCCTAAGGTTAAAGAAGAAGACAAAGGTCGTGAGATCACAGTACTTACAGAAAAAGATATTGATTTCGATCTTGATAAGATGGGAATGAAAGGATCTAGAACAGTAGTTGGATCAGTATTTGCACCACCAGAAGCTAAGAAGGGTGTAGTCATCGAAAAAAACAGCGATGAAGAACAAGTAGAAGAAATCATAAAAATACTAAAGGACAACAAAAGGATCTAAGGTGAATTATGAATATGAATAAAAATATTTGGGTAGTTTGTGAAACATTTGAAGACAAAATCACAAACCTTACAATGGAACTACTGGCAAATGCAAGACACCTAGCAGATGGACTTGAAAGCGAAGTAGTTGCAGTACTACTCACAGCAAAAAAAGACGGACTAGTAGAAGAAATAGAAAAGTATGGAGCAGATAAAGTAATCTTAGTAGAAGATGAAAAATTTAAAAACTTCGATTCAAAAGTAGCAGCACATGCACTTGATAAATTAATCGACAAGTATGAACCATACGCAGTCTTAATAGGATCATCTGTAAACGGAAGAGACCTAGGCGGAAGAATCACAGCTAAGAGAGAAATCGGACTAGTTGCAGACTGCCAAGAAATAAAACTAACAGAAGACAAATCTGACATCATGTGGATCAGACCAACCTTCGACGGAAAACTTCTATCAGATATAAGAATCACAAGCACACCTAAGATAGGAACAGTTGGTAACAAGACTGGAGTAGAACTATTCCACGACGTTCACCACAAAGCAGAATTAATAGAAGAAAAACTAGAAGTCGAAAATCCTGTGAACAAGATACTTTCATTTGTAAAGGACGAAGAAAAAGAACATCTAAACATAGAAGATGCAGAAGTGATCGTCGCAGCAGGAATGGGAGCAAAAGACGAAGAAGGACTAAAAGTTGTAAAAGACTTTGCAAAAGCACTTGGAGCAGAATTTGCAGTAACAAAACCAGTAGTAGATAATGGCTGGGAAGACAAGAGCCTTCAAGTAGGAGTAACAGGCAAGACCGTAAAACCAAAACTATATATAGCAGTTGGAATCTCTGGCGCATTGCAACACGTAAATGGAATGAAAGAATCAGAACTAATAATTGCAATAAATAACGACAAGGATGCAAATATCTTTAAAGTTGCAAATTATGGAATAGTTGGAGATCTATTCACCATACTTCCATTACTATCAGAGAGAATAAGAGAAGAAAAGAAAGTCAACTAGTAAGACTAGTTTATAACCCCTGGACTAACAGGGGTTTTTATTTTAAATCAAAATAATACTTAGTAATTCAAAAATAATAAGAAATTTAATAATAATTATCTCCCATGCTATACGTATAGCATTTAAAAAGTAAATAAATATCTTTTACTTAAATGGAGGGTTTAATTTTGTAGTGGAAGCATCTTGCTTCCACAGCCAGGCAGTCGAGTTCTACAAATCAGCTTGCGAAATGCTCGTTTTCACTTAGAAAATTATTGGAATACTCTCCCAACTGCAGTCACCCTGAGCGGAAGAGCCGCAAGGCTCTGAAGTCGAACGGGTCTAACCCTGGGGCTATGTAAGAATGATGATTTAATATACATGCTATCCGGATAGCATCAAAAATGTAAATAAGTATCTTTTACTTAAATGGAGGGTTTATTTTTGTAGCGGGAGCAACCTGCTTCCATCCCGATAGGCTCTGCACGGAAAATTTTTGTTGATGAAAATATACAATGAGAGATCTACACCTCTACACGGTCATCCTGAGCGAAGACGACTTTTGTCGTCGAAGTCGAAGGATCTCTCGTTTGGTGGGGTTATATAAGGATGAATTAGTTGCAAAGACTAGGCTAAATACAGCTTATACCTGTTCGACTCACTTCGTTCGCTCAGGGTG
>CABTWG010000014.1 GCA_902488455.1 uncultured Peptoniphilus sp. | reverse complement strand
CCCAACTGCAGTCACCCTGAGCGGAGACGGCATCGCCGTCGAAGTCGAACGGGTATAACCTCCTAGGGTAAAGTCTCGACAAATGAAATTAATAACAGTTCTCACGCTTTACGTAAAGCATCAAAATAATCTTATGCTTTACGTAAAGCATTTAAAGATAATATAAATTTATCTCCATTTTTAAATAAAAAGAAGCTTAGCAGCTCTGCATTTATCTGCAGCTACCAAGCTTCTTTTTTAATTTTTATGAAGTTTATTTTTCAAAACGATTTTTTCTAATTGTCTTTTACTTATTTACTAACCTTTGGATCGCGTATTACTATATCATCTTTTAATGGTGTTTGATATTTTTCTCCTCTAAACGCTACCAATTCTTCCTTTGCTTCTTTTAATATTTCAGTGTCGTTCATGGCTTTTATAGCTGTTAATGCTAAGACTTGGATGGCTTTTGCTGTCGCTTTTTTTGCATATGTTGTAAGTCCTTGTGCTGTCATTTGCCATGTGTGAAGACTTGTTCCAAGTGCAGCCGTTGCCATATTAAGTTGGATAGTTGGCGCTGCGTAGCTCAAATCTCCAACGTCTGATGTTATAGTCATAGTCCTTCTCTTAAAATCAAGTGGTTCAACCTTAGTTTGTATTCCGCACTTTATCATTTCTTCTACTTCTTTAGGTTCAAATTCATCTAAAAGCCTTTCTTTTGTTGCTTCTTTTACTGATTCTGCTTGTGTTTCATAAAATTCTCTTGCTAACTCAAAATCTTTTTCATCAAATTCTGGTGCACCTATTTCTTTGAAGGCTTCGTCCATAACTTTTGCCAATGTTTTATTTGAATGGTAATCTGAAATTGCAACTAGCATCTTCACTTCAACTTCAGTTTCGCACATCATCGCTGCGGCTTTTGCAATATTGTCCCCTCTTCTTGCTATGTCTAGTGCTTCTTTTATCTTTGGAGCACGATAAAAATATCTAAGCCCTGCATGGGATTGTACGACGTTTGGAGCACTTCCTCCCACGTCTTGGTATGCGTAGTGAATTCTTGCTTGTTCAACTACGTGTTCTCTTAAGTAATTTACGCCTACGTTCATAAGTTCGCATGAGTCTAGGGCGCTTCTTCCATTTTCTGGTGCATCTGATGCGTGAGATGAGATTCCTTTAAACTTATAATCCATAATTACGTTGGCTAGAGTTCCTTCGGTCCATACGGCGTTTCTATCTTTTGGATGCCAAGTCAAAGCCATGTCTAGGTCATCGAAGTAGCCGTCTCTTGCCATAAAGGTCTTGGCTCCGTCTCTTTCTTCTGATGGTGTTCCGAAAAATTTAACGGTTCCATGTCCTATTTTATCGATGTAATCTTTAACTATTAGAGCTGCTCCCAATGCTCCTGTTCCTAAATTATTATGTCCACATCCATGTCCGTCAGTCTTTCTTTCTTCTGATTTCTTTTCTGTAAGGCTTGCAACTTGACTTAATCCTGGTAGAGCATCGTATTCTCCTGTGAATCCTATTACTGGAGATGAGTCACCATAGCTTGCTACAAATGCTGTTTCGATTCCTTTAACAGGAGTGATTGTAAAACCGTTTTCTTTTAAAACTTTCCTAAAAGCATCGGCACTTTTATATTCAATTAAGCCTACTTCTGAAAAATCCCAAATTTTATTACTTAGTTCCCATGTCAAATCTTCGTACTTTTTTTGTAAAGCAATTACTAATTCTTTTAAATTTTCTTTCATATTATCACCTAAAACTATTTTATAATATTTGTTTCAAAAATCAAATATAAAAACGTTTTTTTGAAAAAAAGATGAAAATTTCTCTTTTTTGTTCTATAATTAAATTAATAAATTAAAGGAGGTATTACAATGAAAAAGAAAAAATCACTCAACATTAACCCCTACATACTTTTATTTTCAGTAATTCTTGTATGTGGACTTTTAAGCTACGTTATCCCTGCAGGAAGTTTCGAAAGACAGGTTGTAGATGGTAAGACCATGGTTGTTCCTAACTCTTACAAGGTTGTGGATCCTCATCACGCAAGTATAATCGATATCTTCCGTGCTGTTCCATATGGCTTTATAGGTTCAGCTCCTGTTATTGCAATTATACTAATCATCGGTGGAACTCTTAAGATTTACGACAAAACTGAAGCTATTCCTCTTGCAATCTACAAGCTTATTTCTAAACTTGGAACCAAGAGCAGCAATTTGCTTATCATAGCTTTCTATTTAATCTTTGCAATGCTCGGTGGATTCTTAGGATGGATTGAAACTATGCTTCCATTTACACCTTTGGTTGTCGCTATTATGCTTGCCTTAGGCCTTGATAGTTTAGTTGCAGTTAGTATTGTAATCGTAGGACTTATGGCAGGTTTCTGTGCTGGTCCGACAAACGTACTTACAGTAGGTATTGCTCAACAAATTTCAGAACTACCTTTGTTCTCTGGTTTTTCTTTGAGATTTGTAGTTTGGATTATCTTTTTAGTAGGCTCTCTTGCTTATATTCTTGCTTATGCAAATAAAATTAAGAAAGATCCTTCAAAAAGTTTAATGGCAGACATAGACACTTCAGATTTAAAGTATGATTTTTCTACATATGAAGGTAAGAATTTAAATACTGGTCAATCTCTTTCCCTACTTGCTCTTTTAGGCGCTTTCCTACTTTCTCTATATGGAATGTTTAAGCTTAAATGGAACATCAACGACATGACTGCTGTATTCTTACTTTGTGGAGTTGTCGCTGGTCTTCTAAACAAGATGAGCGGAGACGAAATAGTTAATTCTCTTATCGAAGGAGCAAAATCTGCTATGGGTGGAGCTCTTATCGTTGGTATCGCAAGAGGAGTTCAATGGATTCTTGAAACAACAAATATAGTAGATACTATTATCAACTCAATGGCAAATGTCCTATCTAACACTTCAGCTCTTACAGCAGGTATTGGTATTATAATCGCAGTTTCACTATTAAACGGTCTTGTACCATCAGGTTCAGGAAAGGCTATGGCTCTTATTCCTCTAATAATTCCTCTTGGTGATTTAATTGGACTTAATAGACAAATTACAACACTTTGCTATCAATTTGGAGACGGTATCACAAACATGATTTGGTTTACTTATGGTTCACTTCTTATGTTTTTATCTTATGGTAAGGTTCCATATAATAAATACTTGAAGTTTGTGGCACCACTTATAATATTTTTCTTTATTGTCGCAATAGGCGCAGTCTATGTAGCAATAAAAATTAATTACGGTCCATTCTAGGCATAATTTTATCCCTGCTTCGGCAGGGATTTTTTTATTGTCCAAACAAAAAACGGGCTTCGTGCCCGTTAATTTTTTAAATTATTTAATTTTTAATATTTTTCTATTATGTCTAGCATTACATTGTCCACGTCTTTAAATCCTTCTCTTGATAGTCTTCCTATGTTGGAGATGGTTTCTTCTATGGTTGCTCCTACTACTCCGACATTTTCTTTGGATATCATTCCATTTACTGCTAGGTAGGCTGCTATTATCGCTTCTTCTGCTGATGTGGATAGTTTCATTGAGCATGATTCTTTCGCTCCGTCACATACCATTCCTGTTAGGTTTGCGTAGACATTGGTTGGTGCTCCTGCTATCTGTTCGTCTGTTCCGCCAAGCATCCATGCTATTGCTGCGCTGGCTCCTACTGCTGCTCCTATGGCGCATCCACAGATTCCTGAGAGTTTGCCTGCGTATTCTTTTACGTATCTATTTATGATATGGGCAAAGAAGAGCGCTCTTCCCAATCTGTCTCTATCTATTCCCTCTTCTTCTGCTACTATTGCTATTGGTAGGATTACTCCTATTCCTTGGTTTCCTGATCCTCCTGAGGTTACTATTGGACAGTCTCCTCCTGTCATCCTCATATCTGCTGCTGATGCTGTCATGATTCTCGCCTTGGTTACGAAATTATCTGGTAGTATTCCTTTTTCCTTCAAGCCTTGTAGCGTTGAGCCTAGTTTGCCCTTTTCTTTTAGTCCTTCTTTTGATGCTTTGAAGTTTACGTCGATTCCTTCTAGTGTGAAGTCAAATGTGTGCTCTGGTGCTCCTTCTACTAGTTCACGAAGCTCCTTAAAGGATAGTTTTTTTACGTCTATGTCATTTTCATCGTCTTTTGCTTCTGTCTTTGGTTCGTGTCTATATACTACTTCTCCGTCGACTTTCACTTCGCTTATATTTGTGTGAGCTTGCGATACGACTGCTAAGGCTTCGTGGTCTTCTGTCTTTATTTTTACATCTACATAGACATTTTCCATGGTTGGTATATGTTTTACAGTAACTTTTCCTTGTTGTAATAATTCTTTGGCTTTTCTTATTACTTCGTCGTCGATCTTGTCAAATACCATATATCCATCGTCTACTGTTGGTGCAAACATTCCTAGTGCTGCCGCTAGGTCCAGTCCTGTTTCTTTTACTACTGGAATATATACTGCTTTTCCATTTTTAAATATATTTTGTGATGTTCTTACTTCTACTGATTCTATTTTCGCGCCTGTATCTATATAGCTGCTGCACACATTGGCACAGTAGCCCACAGCTACAGGCTCGGTACATCCGAGGGCTTTGTCAGAATCTTGTTTTACAATTTCTATTAGTTTATCTAATGTTTTCATACTTTTTATTCAATACCTTTCCTTTTCTTATTGTGCTTTCTGAAGATGAAATTGTAATTATGTCTCCAGATTTTATTTTCTCTGTTATATCTTTATTTCCTACTACTGTTGGTAGTCCCAAGTTTAAGCCTACTATTGCTGATGGACAGGTGTAGCCTGATTCTTCTGCTACTAGTCCTCCAGCTCTTTCCAAATACTTGGTCATTTCTTGGGTTACTCCCTTAGTTACGACTATGTCGCCGTCTTTGAAATATTTTACGAAGTCTTCTTCATTTTCGATTACTACTGCTCGTCCAGTAACTTCTCTGTCGCCTATTCCAACTCCCTTTGATAGGATTTCACCTATTATTTCTACCTTTATTAGGTTTGTTGAACCTGCTAAGCCAACTGGCACTCCTGCAGTGATGATTACTGTAACTCCTGGCGCTACCAGTCCTTTGTTTACAGATGTTTCTATGGCTGAGTCAATGACGTCGTTGCTGATTTCTTTTGTGTCAACTAGGATGGATTTTACTCCCCATTCCATATTTAGTTGTCTTCTCACTTTTTCAGAAGTTGTCGCTCCTATTATCAGTGACTTAGGTCTAAATTTTGAAATAGATCTCGTCGTATATCCTGATGTTGTTGCTGTTATGATCGCCTTTGCATTTAGATCTCTTGCTATTGTGCAGGTACTCTTGCCTATTGCATTTGTTATGGTGTTGGATATTTCTTCGATCTTCCTACTTAGAATTTCGTCGAAGTCCATGGATTCTTCCGTCACTTCTAGGATCTTTCTCATTGTTGCCACTGATTGGATTGGATATTTTCCACTTGCAGTCTCTCCACTTAGCATTACGCAGGAAGTTCCATCAAGCACCGCATTTGCTACGTCGTTCGCCTCTGCCCTAGTAGGTCTTGGATTTCTGATCATCGAATCGAGCATCTGTGTCGCAGTAATTACTACTTTTCCTTTTTCGTTACATTTTTTAATCATGTTCTTTTGAGCGATCGGCACTTTTTCTGTGTCTATCTCAACTCCAAGATCTCCTCTTGCAACCATGATTCCATCTGATGCTTCGATTATCTCGTCTAAATTTTCAAGCCCTTCCTTAGATTCTATCTTTGAGATTATCTTTATATCATAATCTCCTTCTTCTTCAAGAATTTTTCTAATATCTAAGACGTCCTGTGCCTTTCTTATAAATGATGCGGCGATGAAGTCCATATCATTTCTCACAGCGAACTTAATATCTGAAATATCTTTTTCAGTCAGTGCAGGAAGATTTACTTGAGCATCTGGAAAATTTACACCTTTTCTCGAAGAAATCTCTCCTCCATTGAAACAGCTGCAGTGAATTTCCGTTCCTTCTACAGACTCTACCCTAAGTTCAACAAGGCCGTCATCTATCAATATCCTCGAGCCTACTCTTACGTCTTTTGGCAGATCCTTGTAAGAAACGGAGGCAATTTTCTCATCGCCTTCCAATTCCCTAGTGGTCAGGGTAAATCTATCTCCAGTTTCTAAGTTTACCCTCATGCCGTCTTTAAATACTCCAAGCCTTATCTCTGGTCCCTTTGTGTCGAGCATGGTGGCTATAGGTAAATTAAGTTTATTTCTGATATTTTTTATTCTTTTTAATCTTTCAAGATGTTCTTCTTGAGTTCCGTGAGAAAAATTAAGTCTACAAACATCCAAACCCTCTTTGAAAAGTGCTTCCAACACCTGCTCTGAATCTGAAGCAGGGCCGATGGTGCACACAATTTTTGTTCTTCTCATAATATCTCCTTTGAAAATATTATATCATTATTTTATACCAGCCGTCTAGTAAAGCTATATAAAGTCACTGTACTTTATATAGTATATTATTTTATTTCCCATTGTATAATAACACAATATGTAGTATTATATATTTATAATTAAAAAGTGAGGGAGATAGAAATGTATGTAAGAAAAAGAAACGGCGACAGGGTGCCTTTCGACAAAAGTAAGATAGAAATTGCAATAGATAAAGCCATGCATTCTTCAAACGGAGTCTTCGTTGAAGGACAGGCTAAACTAATTGCCGATGAAATATTCGAAGATGCAAAGGCAACCAATAAAGAATTATCCATCTATGATATTGAAGAACAAGTCTACTATAGACTTATAAATTTAAATAATCCAGCTACTGCAAGAGCATACGAATCATATAAATCCGTTCAAGCATTCAAGAGAGAATCCAATACCACAGACGATGAAATAATAGGACTACTAGATCAAACAAATATCGAAGTTATCGATGAAAACTCAAACAAAAATGCAATCATCGCCTCTACTCAAAGAGATTTAATCGCGGGAGAAGTTTCAAAAGACATAGCAAAGAGAAAGATGATCCCAGCTGACTTAGTCGAAGCTCATGACAGTGGTGCAATACATATCCACGACTTGGATTACTTCATCCAACCGATATTTAACTGTTGTTTGGTAAATATGAAGGACATGCTCGACAACGGAACAGTAGTAAATGGCAAGATGATTGAAACGCCTAAATCTTTCCAAGTAGCATGTAATGTAATGACACAGATCATAGCACAGATAGCATCCAACCAATACGGTGGACAATCAATAGATATTTCCTGCCTTGGCAAGTATCTAAGACGCTCCTACGAAAAGAATCTAAATCTATGCGTAGAAATGATTGGCGACGTAGAAACTGCACAAAAGATGGCAGATGCAATGACTAAGAAGGATTTGCAATCAGGAATCCAAACCATCCAATACCAAATAAATACCCTTATGACTTCCAACGGTCAAGCTCCATTTGTAACACTATTTATGCACGTAAATGATGACGATCCATACATTGAAGAAGTTGCACAAATAATAGAAGAAATACTTCTACAAAGAATCCAAGGAATCAAGAACACAGCAGGCGTATACGTAACACCAGCATTCCCAAAACTAATCTATGTACTAGATGAAAATAATATTCACAAAGATTCAAAATATCACTACCTAACTGCCCTAGCAATTAGATGTACAGCAAAGAGAATGTACCCAGACTATATCTCAGCAAAGAAGATGAGAGAAAACTACGAAGGCAATGTATTCTCTCCAATGGGATGTAGAGCATTCCTATCACCATACAAGGACGAAAATGGCAACTACAAATTCGACGGAAGATTCAACATCGGCGTATGCACAATAAACCTACCACAGATAGGAATACTGGCGCAAAACGACGAAAAGAAATTCTTCGAAATATTGGAAAAGAGACTCGATTTAGTCAAAAGAGTTGGACTACTTAGATATGAACATCTAAAGAATGTAACCTCAGAAGTAAGCCCAATCCACTGGCAACACGGAGCAATCGCAAGACTTGGACATAATGAAAACATAGACCACCTACTAAAGGGCGGCTACTCCACAGTGACCATCGGCTACATCGGAATCTACGAAGCGTCCATGCTAGTAAAAGGCGTGCCACACACAGAAAAAGAAGGCTTTGAATTTGCAATGAAGATCATGGACAAACTAAACGAAAAGAAAGCAGAATGGACCAAAGAAACAGGACTTCAATTCGCAGTATATGGCACACCAGCAGAATCACTGACCCACAGATTTAACACCATCGACAGAAATAGATTCGGCATTATAGAAAACATCACAGACAAAGGTTACTACACCAACTCATTCCACGTAGACGTAAGACAAAATATCACCGCATTCGAAAAATTTGCCTTTGAATCCAAATTTCAAGACAAATCCCAAGGCGGCTGCATCTCCTACGTAGAAATACCAAACATGAGTCATAACCTAGACGCAATAGAAACAATAGTTAAATATATCTACGACAATATCCAATACGCAGAATTTAACACAAAGAGCGACTACTGTGCAAAATGTGGATTTGACGGAGAAATAAAAGTCAACGAAGAAGGCCAATGGGAATGTCCACAATGTCACAACACAGATAAATCAACCCTTACAGTAGTTAGAAGAACCTGCGGATATCTCGGCGAAAACTTCTGGACAGAAGGCAGAACCAAAGAAATAAAAGACAGAGTACTACACATCTAATGAACTACGGACAAATTAGAAAATATGACGTGGCAAACGGTGAAGGCATAAGAACCTCCATCTTTGTCACAGGATGTAACCATCACTGTAAAGGCTGTTTCAACGAAGAGTACCAAGACTTTGACTTCGGAGATAAATGGACGGACAAAGAAACAAGAGAAGTCATAGAAGATCTAAAACTTCCAGAAGTATCAGGTCTCACACTAATAGGCGGCGAACCAATGGAACATCCTCGTGAACTAAGAGAAATCGTAGAAAAAATAAAAAGTGAAGTGGATAAGACCATCTGGATCTACTCAGGATTTACCTATGAGAAAATCTTAGAAGACGAAGACAAGCTGGCACTCTTAAAAGAATGTGACATATTGGTAGACGGATTATTTATAGAAAAAGAACTTGATCTAAGCCTTAGATTTCGAGGCTCAAGAAACCAAAGAGTAATAGACATACAAAAATCCCTCGCAAATGGCGAAGTCACCATTTGGGACAAATTATAAACCTAGGACAACCTAGGTTTTTTTGTGTTTAAAATAAATATTTTCAAAATTTGCAAAACTATCCTTTAAAAAGTTTCGTTGTACTATAATATAAGAAGGAGGTAAGACTTGAACGAATTTTTAAACAGAAAGAAAGTAAATATATCTTTCAAAACTTATTTTATCGATGCAATGGGCGCCATGGCATATGGACTATTCGCATCATTACTCGTAGGAACAATACTTAACACCATAGGGCAAGAATTTAATATAGAATTTCTATCCAAAACCCTATGGTCAATAGTACAGGCGGCAACAGGACCAGCAATAGCAGTGTCCATAGCATATTCACTAAACGCACCGGACCTAGTCCTCTTCTCATCAGCAGTAGTTGGAGTAGCAGGATACCAGCTAGGAGGACCGATAGGAGTATTTATATCCACCATCTTCGCAGTGGAATTTGGAAAATTAATCTCTAAAGAAACTAAGATCGACATCGTCCTAACACCGGTGGTAACAGTCTTAGTAGGAGCAATCATCGCCACATTTATAGGACCATATATCCAAGCTATGATGGTAGCAATCGGAAACGCAATCATGGCAGCCACGAAACAACAATCACTAATCATGGGCGTCATAGTATCAGTATCAATTGGTATGATACTAACATTACCTATAAGTAGTGCAGCAATCTGTATCATGCTCGGACTATCAGGATTGGCAGGAGGAGCAGCAACAGTTGGATGCTGCGCAAACATGATAGGATTTGCTGTAATCTCATACAAGGATAACGGCTTCGAAGGACTGCTAGCACAGGGAATTGGAACCTCAATGCTACAAATGCCAAACATCATAAGAAAACCAATAATCTGGCTACCATCCATAATCGCATCAGCAATCCTAGGACCGATCTCCACAATAATCTTTAAGATGGAAAACACGCCACTAGGATCAGGCATGGGCACCTGTGGATTCGTAGGACAGATAGGAACCATAAACGCAATGGAAGGTATCTCAAAAGGAACAGTGGTACTAAACATGGTGCTACTTCACTTCGTCCTACCAGCAATAATATCCTATATAGTGTACCTAGTATTAAGAAATAAAGGCATTATAAAAGACGGAGACATGAAACTAAATTAAAGTTAGACTATGTTTTTAGAAAAAAGTTAATAAAAGAGATGAACCCCAAAATCATTAATAATAATGAAGGGGTTTTTTAATTGTCAAATCCAGAAAAATCAATTAAACAATAAACTATTACTGATTATTTTTCATAAAAATGAAAAACTTGTTAAATACTTTAAAGCATAGCTATTAAAAAAATAAAATTGACAAACAAAATATAGAGAATCAAAAATCTTAAGTTAATCTTAATAATCCTTTTAAATTATCAAAACTTATAACTATTTAAAATATTCTCAAAAAAACAAACGGAATGTTGCAAGCTACGTTTAAGCTCCATTCCGTTTGAAATAATATTATTTTTTTACGTTTTCTTATTTAGGTAGAAATTCTTTTTTTCGTCTTCCTTATATTATTTGCCCATATTAAATACTTAAATAAAAACTTTACTTTCTGATTCTAAAAATCGATTTAATATTAATTTAATTTTTAATTACATATTAATTTAAAAACAAACCAACAATAATGGAGTTTTATGTTAATTTTCACATTATTCTTTATCTAATCATTTCTAGATATGGAAGTTTTATAAAAGTCCTAATAAACCTGGCAACCATAGACTAAGTGGTTCAAAGAATGTAGTTAGAATTACTATTGGGACATACCCTATTAAAAGTAGTTTCATAGCTGGCCCAATTATTTCCTTAAAGTCAACTTTTCCTATTTTCATTCCATAATATAATACACTCGCATATGGTGGAGTTAAGCTTCCTGCAGCTAAATTTATAGTCATTATAGCCGCTAATTGTACTGGAGACATGCCTATCTCTGTTATTAACGGAAGTAATAAAGGAGCTGTTAAAATTATAGCTGTCGAATCATTTACTATCATTCCCATGAATGCTAAAAATAGATTAATCAAAATTAAAATTAAAATTTTATTATCGGTAAGATTCATGATTATCGTTACTAACTTTTGAGGGATTTTTTGCATTACAAAAGTCTGACTCAACATTAAGCAAAGCATCATCATAACCATTATAGCTCCAATAGAAACTGAAGACTCTTTAAATATTTCGAATGTATTTCTTACTTTTAGTGTTTTATAAATAAAAGCACCTATAACTAATGATACGCCTACTGCTACTGCCGCTGCTTCAGTTGGAGTGAAAATACCACCATAAATACCACCCAATATTATTATTGGTACTAATAATCCTGGTATTGAGCTAATAAATACTTTAGCTGGCTTTTTATCTGTCTTAACTTCTCTTTCAATATCTACTATCTCTTCAGGAGGAAGTTTTTTTACATAAAGATAATTTATAGTTGAGAATGTAATTATTACTAATAACCCAGGAATAACAGTTGATAAAAAAGATGCTAACACTGAAGTACCAGTTACCCAACCATATATTATAATTGGAATACTTGGCGGTATTAATGCTCCTAAAACTGAAGCACATGTGACTAATGCAGTTGAAAATCCTCTTTCATAACCTCGTTTTTCCATTTCAGGAATTAAAATAGGACCAACGGCAGCAATACCTGTAAAACAGCTTCCTGATATTGCTCCAAGTAATCCACATGTCACTATGGAAATAAATCCTAAGCTACTTCTTGCCTTTCCTACTAGCAAGTTGGCTAGATCCATTAATTTTGTTGCAATGCCACTCTTGGATATTAACGTTCCGGCTAGCATAAAAAATGGCGTTGCAAGTAACACAGGACTTAACATTTGATTAAATCCCCAAATAAATAAACCTACCAAATTTATATCATATTTTAACACCATTAATATTAATCCGCCGCCAAAAACAAACGGCATAGGTAATCCCAATATTAACAGTATAATAAGTACTAGTAGTACAAGTCCAAAAAACATCATAAAATCATCTCCTTCTTTTTAGAAGCTTTTAATTTTTGTATAAAGTTACTTAAGCTTAGCAAAAACATTAAATCTAAACCTGTAAAAATAGAAACTTCAGCTAAAAACATCGGAAGATTAAGCGTTGCACTAAGCTTCCATGTTTTAAAAGAATATTTAGTCATCTCAAAAGAAAAAATTGTAACTATTAATGTTATTACTAAAGACAATATAATTTTAACCCAAGCCGCTCTTTCTAATGTTCTTTTACTTTTAACAAAAGACTCTAACATTCCACAATCAATATGTTCTTCTTTTAAGGAGGCAGCAGCGCCTCCTATTAAATATAACCAAATAGCTGGAAAGTTCATTAATTCTTCTATTCCAAGTAATGGAAGTTTTAGCGCTCTTAAAATAATTTGGACTATAACAAGTAAAACTAGTAGCATTAAGCAAAATGAGTTAAACACATCTAAACAAAATTCTATTTTATTTCTTAAACTTTCCATGTTTTCTCCTTTAAAAATCTCTAGGCGTTGTGTAATCGAAATTCATATTAATTTCTGATTTAGTAGTTTCTCCGTTAGATATATCTAAAATTTTATTAAATAAATCTTCACCAACTTTTTCCATTTCTTCTCCTTCTATTACACGACCTGCATTGAAATCCATTATTCCATTAAGTTTTTTATATGTCTCTGGATTTCCAGTAATTTTACAAAGTGGCATTATAGCATTTCCTATCGGTGATCCTCTTCCTGTACTAAAAGCTGTAATATTTGCCCCTGACATAGCAAATGCTGTCGTTACAAATGAATCCGGACCTTGTTCCCTTGTGTCTAATATCCATAATCCAGGATAAGGTATCTCTTCACCTAAATGTATTATTCCTTGTATTTCAGAACTTCCCATCTTTTTTACATTTCCCATGGACTTTTCTACTAAGGTAGTAATTCCACCTTTTTTGTTACCTGGGGTCGGATTTACATCTTCTATTGTTTGATTGTTTTTTCTGTAAAATTCTTCTCTTAGGTTTTTCACCATATCAAGAATATCTTTACCTACTTCTTTAGTCTTTCCTCTTTCAGCTACAATATGCTCACTACCTGGAAACCCTGCTACTTCTGACATAAGAACACTACCGCCTTGACTAATTATTTTATCAGTCATAACTCCAATGGCTGTATTACCTGCTATAGCTGTAGTCCAATCAGAACCTCCACATTGAACTCCTACAACTAAATTTTTTAGATCAACTTTTTCCCTTTCTAACTTCATTGCATTTTCTTTAATAGAGTTCACGTATGAAACACCTTGTTCTATAGCTTCAAGCGGACTTTCAAAGTCTTGAACTAGTAACTTATAAGTGTCCTTGCCTAAGTCTAAAGAATATGAGTATAATTCTTCAGCATCTACTTGTTCACAACCTAATCCGACTACAACAACCCCATAAACATTAGGATTGTTAATAGCTCTATATAATCCTAGCTTTGTTCTTTCTGAAGCTGCGTCAGATTCCATACATCCGAAATCGTGTACAATTGGAATTGCTTCGGCTTTTTCCGCTATTCTTATAGCTACATTGTTGGCACACTGAACTGTCGAAATGACAACAATATAGTTTCTTATACCTACTTTTCCATCTTTCCTTTTATATCCAAAATAATTCATTTTAGGCCTCTTTCATAAATTTTTTAATATATTCATTACAAAGTTCTTCTGTTATATCCTCTAAGTTGTGAACATGTACATATTCGCCAACTTTGATATCACCAACCGCTCTTCCAATTGGAACGCCATATTTTATTACATAATCGTTATTTGAAATTTCTTTAGTCGCAATTTTATGTCCTTTAGGTATTTCTGATAATGATTCTATTTTCGCTCCATTTATCTCTACAACGTCACTTTTTTCAATATCATCTGTAGCTATAGCTACATTATCTTTTGGATCTATTATAAAAGCTGTTTTCATTATTTCCTCCTATTCTTGATATCCAATTTCTGCTTTGATTTTGTCAAATATTTCTTTTCCAAATTCACTTTCTATATTAGGCCAAACTTCTTTTCTTATCTTATTAGAATACTCTTTGATTTGTTCATCTGTGAAATCATAAACTGTTGTTCCTTCTTTTTTAAACAGTTCATCATATTTGCTTTCTTCTTCTTGAGCTTGAATAAATGCATTATCTTCCATTTCTTTAGCCAATTTATTTATTGTATTTTTATCATCATCTGATAAACTTTCATATAAATCATTATTCATATATAACCAGAAGCACTCAAAATGAGTTTTTATAGGCATTACATAATTGATTAATTCTTTATATTGTGTATAATATCCTTCCGTTCCTGCTCCTAAAGCTCCTTCAACTACTCCTGTCTGAATGGAGGTAAAAATTTCAGAAGCTGGAAGAGGAGTAGTTTGGAAGCCTAACCCTCTACCTAAATTATCCCAAGATTGTGAAGATGGTACTCTTATTTTTAATCCTTTTTGAGAATCAGGGTTATATGGATCATTCGGTTCTTTTGCTAATGCAACCGCTCCAAAATATTGTGGATAAACTGCTAGCAACTTAATATTTTGTTTTAATAGTCTTTCTTCTACATACTTATAGATGACTCCATCCTGAGAGTTATATAGTTTTTTTGCTTCATCCCATGTAGTTACAAGATATGGAGCTACTTGCACAGATAATGTTTTATCAACATTATAGCCTATAGAAGACAGTTGCATTTCTACATCGCCTAAACCTATTCTTTCTTGAACAACTGAGTAGTCGCCAAGTTCGGAATTAGGATATATTTCAATTGATATTCTTCCGTCTGTTGATTCATTAAGTTTTTCAGCAAACCATTTAGCACTTTCATCAGTTCGTGTGTTTTCTGGTCTAATATGTGCTAGCTTGAAAACTCTGTTTTCACCTGAATCAGATTGCTTATTTTTGCCGCTAGAGCAACTAGTTAAAAGCATTATACAAACTAGTAATAAAGTAAATTTTGTAAACTTTTTCATTTTAATACCTCTTTCTTTAAATATTTTTTATTATTTCTTCTAAAATATTTGCATCAATTTTATTTATATTCCTACCTTCTTGAATGAAGTCGTAATCAAGTAATTCGGAAAATAAACTAATAATACTATCCATTACTGGAGTCTCTACATTTAATTTCTTAGCAAAAGTAGCCATAGGAACTAACCCAGATGAAACATCTTCTGTAATAAACCTATGATCTAGAGTCAAAGGACCTTCGATACTACTATATGAATTATTTGATTGTATTAATTCATAGAGATCATCCCCTACTAAATTGTATGATTTCTTTAACCATTCTTCTATACTTATCAAATTAATACCGCATGCCCTTCCAATTTTTAATCTTTCATCATCCATCTTTTTCATAATCTTAGCTAAAGATGGTGTTATTCCTTCATGATAAAATTTAAAAGATGATTTATTATCAATTTTTACTAGATTGAATAGCATTGGAATTGTATGTAAAATTGGAGACATATTTCCTAAGCTCGTCATAAGTACGCTAGATTCAGCTTGAAATTCATCAAACATAGAACCAATACCCTCTGATATTTTCTTATTATCGTTTGGATTTAATGCTGCAAAGCTCATATGTCTCTTTACGTTCTTTATATTTAGTTCAGTCAGATCTTTATTAATCCTAGAGACAAACAGTAAATCTTGCGCTTCTGCAATTACTGGACAAAGATTTTTTCGTTTTTCCTTTAGAATATTAAACATCTCTAAAGCTCCAAATGTATGACCTGGATTTAAAAATAAAATCATATCATCATTAAGATAATTAACTATTTCTTTTGTTAGACTTAAAATATTGTTTGTCGTAATTGATATGAATATGAAATTTGAAAATTCAAAAATATCTTTTAAATTATTCGTAGAATTAAATTTATGTACTGTATTTTTTGTTTTTGAATATATCATCAGATCAGTGTCTTTTAGTTTAGAAATTTTTTCTTGATCCTTATCATAAACTAGAACTTCACAATTATTTTCAATTAGTCTATGCGCTATTGCTAGCCCACCACCTCCAGCTCCGATTATAGAAAACCTTTTCAATAAACATCACTCCTTTCGTATGATTGTAATACAATAATACAATAACCATATATGCTTTGTCAACACATTAATTTAATTTTTTTATAATTAAATAAAGTTTACTAATAAACTTATTATTTATCATATAATGCTTAATTTTAAAAATAACTATGTCCATTAAAACTATTCCAAAACTTTAACAACAAATTACAGTAATAGAAAAAATTTAGAAAAAATTAATTCATAATTAAATCTCATAACCTTGAACTAAAAGTTATTAATTGTTCTATTCTATAATTTTTTAATAACTATCCATTAATTTAAAATCAGTAATTTCAATACTATATATACAAATAAAAAAAAGTACATAACTAAAATAATTAAATTAATAAGTGATTTCTAGAACTGTAAGATCAAAAGTCTATCTTAAATTTAATATAAATTTCTTGAAATTAATTATTGGTATATATATACTATTAGTATAATTTAGTATTATGAATAAATAAAAATAATAGGAGGAATTATGTTTAACGGTGTAGTTAAAAAAACTACTCTGGTTGAGAGTGTAGTGAATTTAATTATTCAAGACATAGAAAAAGGCACTTTAAAGATAGGACAAGTATTGCCACCAGAAAATGAAATGGCTAGTTCTTTGAATGTATCTAGAGCAACTATAAGAGAATCTATCTCTTATTTATTAGGACTAGGAGTTTTAGTAAGAAATGATAGCTCTACAGTTGTTCAAGGAACACCTAAGCAAGTAATATTTAATAACTTATCTCTTTTAATTGGAGTAGGGGAAGAAACAAATACTTTATATGAAACTAGACTTTTTTATGAAGTCTCATTTTCTTATTTTGCTGCTTTGAAAGCCACTGAAGCCGATATAAAAGAATTAATTCATATTAATAACATGATTATAGATAATGTAGAGGACGGGAATAAGTATCTTGAATATGATTTTAAATTTCATTTTAAATTAGCAGAAATTATGGGTAATGAATTTTTATCTAAATCTTATAAAGGAATAATGGAGAAATTTATTGATTTGGAAATTAAAGATGAAATGCTAAACCAAGAAAATGTTATTAAAAACACACCAGTATCTCATTCAAATTTGATTGAAGCCATTATTGAACATGATCCAAACAAAGCTGTTGAAGTAACGATGAAAAATTTAGTTAGTGCAAAAGAAGATCTTGTTGGAAGAAACATAAGTAAATTTATTGAAAATCTAGACAAAAGTAATTAAATTAAACAAAAAGGCTATGGGATTTTCCATAGCCTTTTCATTTTCTATCTTATTTAATTAATTCTTATTTAGTTTTATTCTGCTCGATTACTTCTTGCAAGAGATCGAGACTCTTCACTCCCAGATCGATGCAGGGTGGGTTTTCCGCTATTAGATCGACGCAGTCGGTGGAATTTCCTAATTTTTCGAAGTTTTCTACATAGACTGCACATATTCCTGCAAGATCCATAGTGCCATATGGTGGCTCCTCTGGTCCAAAGATAAGAGAAAGTGCTGAGATTGCCCCTGTTAAGTAGCCACAGGTTGAGCCTGCTCCCATTCCTCCTCCGAATCCTGCCACTGATTTCACTACTTCTTCCGGAAGATTTAATTCATATTCTTCATCCACTGCAAGGATTATTGCCTCTGCACAGTTGTACATGGGACCGCCGTGGTTTGTGGCTTCATCCATGTATCTTAAAAATATTTTACTTAACATATTTTTCTCCCATGATTTCCTTGGCTCTTTCGTAGAGCATGTGGACCTTTTGTCTCTCTTTTTCGTCTATGTCTCCGTGGTATTTTCCACCTTCAAAGAGATCTGTCATCTTGTAGACGTAGTATCTAAATCCGCCTTCTTCTCTAAATCTTGCCACATATGTGGGATGAAGCGTCACTTCGAAGTTGGTATCCTCTGCTTTTGTGATATCTATCTCCACTAGCACTCCCATTTCCGTGTCATAGGTACCCATCCATGGTTGTCTTTGGTTGGAGATGGAGTTACCCATTGAGTATATTAAAAATTTATTTCTTCCGCCGGCTTCCCAAAGTCCTGCTCTTCCTAGTACATGTGGGTGAGATCCAAGCACTAGATCGACTCCGTTATCTATCATAAACTTGGATACTTCCTGTTGTAGCTGTGTCGGCTCTGTCTTGTATTCTACGCCGTAGTGAGGCATGGAGATGATGATATCCGCTCCGCTTCCTTTTAAGTAATCTATATCCGATTTTATTTTTTCGTAATCGATTGGACTTATGACATATTTCTTGTCAGCAGGGATCACGCCATCCATTCCGTTAAAGATCTCAGAATAGGAAATGAATCCCACCTTTATACCTTTTAAGTCAACGATTTGTGGTTTTTCATCTTCAGTCTTTCTCGTGCCGAAGTGAACAAATCCATTAGCATCTAGCTCGTCAATTGTCGTAAATATTCCTTCAATACCAGTATCGATGCAGTGGTTGTTTGCTGTGGACATTCCCCTAAATCCAGCTTCTTTCAAATATTTCAACGCTTCTTTCGGTGCATTAAACATTGGATAGCTAGCAAGAGGTCTGTTTGGATTTATGGTTGTTTCCAAATTTGCAAAGGCAAAGTCTGCTCCCTTTAGATCTTCGCTTACCTTTTCATAGAAACTTGTGAAGTCGTACTCGCTTTTTTCCTTGTCAAAGGCATTTTTGTATGTTGGCAGGTGAAACATGACATCTCCAGTAGCCATCAGTTTTACATGGATTGGCTCCACCTTTTTTTCTGTCTCTAATTCCTCTATATTATCTTTTTCTTTTGGTTTTAGGACCTGTGGCTCGTTATGATTTTGATAATAAAGGTATGCGTATGATAGACACAGGGCTGCCAAAACGACAACCAGTAGTCCTGACATTAATTTCTTCATTTTTTCCTCTCCATCGCTTCTATTTTTGAAAACTCACATCCGCAGTAATCCTGTCTATAGAGATGCAATTCTTCCGATATTTCCACTGAACGCTTAAATCCATTTTTCTTTTTAAAATCGCTAACTAAGTAGCTTACTCCGAGTTTTTCCCCCAATGATATGCCCATCTTGTTTAGAATTTGCGAATTCTTATGAGGGCTTATGGATAATGTGGTGGTGAAGTAGTCGTAGCCATGGGCTTTTGCGTACTCGCCTGCTTTTCTAAGGCGAAGGTCGTAGCATCTCATGCACCTTTTGCCACCTTCTCTCTCCTCTTCAAGGCCACTGGCAATTTTCAAAAACTCATCGTGATCATAAGGCACAGTGACTCTCCCTATCTTTGCGTCATTATTCTTTTCCACATGGGCGATTACCTTTTTCTGTTCTATGACCCTCTTATCAAATTCGTCTTTGCTGTCGAGATTTGGATTGAAAAACAAAATATCTATTTCGAAATATTTTACCAACCTCTCAAGCACCGCTGTGGAACATGGTCCACAACAGGAATGGATTAAAAGCCGTGGCTTTGTATCTAATTTTTCTATTATTTTATTCATCTCTAAGTCGTAATTGATTTTCATAATGGTATTATATCATGTAGAAATTTATTTTATATTTGAACATAAAAAAAAGAGTGGTTTCCCACTCTATTTCTAAATCAACCTGGTGGCCAATTAAGACTTCTGCCTGCAAGTACGTGGAAATGTAGGTGATCTACAGTCTGTCCACCATCTTCTCTTGCATTGTTTACGATTCTAAATCCATTTTCGATTCCCATTTCTTCCAAAACTTTTTTCGCTACAAGGAATACATGTCCTACCAATTCTTTGTGTGCTTCATCTAGTTCGTAGGCACTTTTAATATGTTCCTTTGGCACGATTAAGAAGTGGACTGGGGCTTCTGGATTTATATCTTTAAAAGCATACACAAGGTCATCTTCGTACACTTTTTCTGATGGGATGTCCCCATTTATTATTTTACAGAATAAACAATCCATACTAACTCCTTTCTATTTCTACAATGGCACTTTCGCCATCAACTGCCACTATTTTCACATCGCGAACTTGGTTCTTAAGGTCCAAGTCGCCTTTTATCTTACAATCTATATAGTTTGTGCTGTACCCTCTTATAAATCCGTCTTTTTCTTCTTCAAAGAGGACTTTTAACGTTGTATCTCTATTTTTTTCTATAAATCTTTCCATCATCTTGTCTGAAAGCTCGAGAAGTCTGTTGGATCTTTCGATCTTTATATTTCCATCTACTTGATTCTTCATCTCCGCTGCAGGAGTTCCGGATCTCTTGGAATATTTAAAGACGTGAATCTTAGAAAATTCAACCCTCTTTACTAAGTCCACAGTATCTTCGAAATCTTCGTCAGTCTCCCCTGGAAATCCAACGATTATATCTGTGGTAAGCCCAACATGAGGAAAGTATTCCCTTATTAAATCGCAGGTTTCTATATATTCTTCTCTGGTGTAGCGTCTATTCATGCTCTTAAGCACGGAATTTGAGCCACTTTGGAGACTCAAGTGAAAATGGTCGCAGACTTTTCCCGTCGCCTTTATCCTCTCGAGAAAATCTCTCGTGATGGTTATCGGTTCAATGGAAGATAGACGTATTCTCTCGATTCCATCCACATTTGCAATCTCTTCAATTAGATCCACAAGTCTTTCATCTCCGAGATCTTTTCCATAGGATCCGATGTGAATCCCAGTTAGGACGATTTCCTTGTATCCTGCTTCGCTTAGCCTCTTTGCCTCTTCCACAGAATCTTCAATGGTTCTCGATCTAATCGGACCCCTCGCATAAGGAATGATGCAGTAGGTGCAAAATCTGTTGCAGCCGTCCTGAACTTTCATGTAGGACCTGGTCATCTCCGATTCCTTGTCGATTTCAATATGCTGAAACTCTGTAAAACCTTTGAGAGATTTGACTATGGAAATCTGACTCTTGTCAACTTCGAAGTTCTCCACCAGTTCCACAATTCTATTCCTATCCGTGGTGCCAATGATGATGTCCACGCCTTCGATTGCCTTTACTTCATCTGGACTAACTTGGGAATAACAGCCCACCACACAGACGATTGACTCGGGATTTTCCCTCTTCGCTCGCCTAATGTACTGTCTTGATTTTCTATCGGAAAGATTGGTCACAGTGCAGGTGTTCACCACGTACACGTCCGCCACATCAGTTTCACTACTAACTTCTATATATCCATTTTTTTCAAATATTTCTTTCATCGATTCTGACTCGTACTGGTTGACCTTGCAACCAAGGGTCAAAATTGAAAATGTCTTCAACGAACCACCTCATTTATACCGACTTCATAGCAAGCTGCAATTGCAGCAGTCTCCGCCCTTAGGATTCTAGTTCCAAGGGTTACGATATTGCATCCCAAAGTCTTCAAAAATTCTATCTCCGACTCATCAAATCCACCTTCCGGACCGATTAAGATGGAGATCTCTTCTATATCTTTTATATCTTTTATATCTCTTGTATCTTTTGTATCTTTTAAAACATCATCGATATAGATTTCTTCTGCACATTCATAAGGAACGATCAATATCCCTTTGAAATCTATATTTTCTAATTTTTCTGGATTATTTATAGTTGGAATTATGTCCCTCTTCGATTGTTTCGCTGCAGATTCCAAAATCTTTTGCCATCTCAGAAGCTTTTTATCTTCCTTGCCTTTAATATTTACCACAGTTCTCTTAAATATCACAGGAGTGATAGAAGATACTCCCACCTCTGTGGTCTTTTCAAGAGCAAGCTCGAACTTGTCCTGTTTAATAAGTGCCATGTAAAGATGAATAGGAATCCTCGTCTCATGAGAATTTTCCACTTCTCTTAAGATCTTTAGACCATCGTCGTAAATGGCTCTATAGACCTTGCCAGAAGATACGACCTCAAACTCTTCGTCTGGATTTAGCCTCACCACATTTAAAAGATGATGCCTATTCTCGTCGGATAGAACCTCCAAACTATCTTGAAACACCCTAAACATCGATACTTCTACCTATGATTAGAGACCAACCGTTTTTCTTCTTGATGTCCAAGATTTCAAACTCGTTTCTTTCAAGCTCGTCCACAACCATCTGAATCTTCTCTTCGATAATACCAGAAGCGATAAAGATTCCATTTGGAACAAGATGCTCCCTCAAATCGAAAACAAGTCCAGTTATGATTTCAGCAATGATATTTGAAACGATTATATTTGCAGTGCCATCCACAACGTCAAGAAGATTTCCAAGATGGACTTCCATCTTGTCGCTAACACCATTTAATTTTGCATTTTCGATGCTGGTTTCGACGCATTTTTCATCGAGATCAACAGCCACGATTTCCTTCGCACCGAGTTTTGCCGCAGCGATACCTAAAATTCCAGAACCACATCCAACGTCGAAGACCACATCATCATCTTGTACATACTTTTCAAGAGCTTCAAGGCACATGTAAGTCGTTTCGTGGGTTCCAGTGCCAAAAGCCATGCCAGGATCAATCTCCACAATTAGTCTGTCTTTGAATTCATCTTCCAAATCTTCCCAAGAAGGTTTGATCAAAAGTTTATCCGCAATAGGTACTTGATGGTAGTATTTCTTCCAGTTGTTTGCCCAGTCTTCATCGTCTTTAATAAGGTAACTGGACTTGGTGTTATCGATGCTTTGAAGAAGATTAATAAGACTTTTAGCCATCTCTTCATCTTCAGGAAAAGCAGTTAGCTCCACCACATCAGAATCAATATTTAGCACATTTTCATCGACAAAATCCCAGCTGTCCTTGGAACGACCGAGTTCGTCAATAACTTCCTTGCTAGACTCCATGTATTCAAAAAGGTTGTTGTCATAGAGAATATTTAACACATCCTCCTTGTGAGAAGTGTCAGTTTCTATTTTAAATTCAATATATTTCATAAAATCACCTATATAAATTATATCATAGATGGGTAAAATTGCGATTTATGATTTGTGTAGGATGGGTGTAAAGGTTGGAGAAATATATTTCAATGTTATACTTGTATCGGAAGCATCTTGCTTCCACAGCCGATAGGCTCTATTAAGAAATCTCGAGGAAGGCTCTCTCCCATGGTGAGATCAACACCCACTCCACCGGTCATCCTGAGCGAAGACGGCAACGCCTTCGAAGTCGAAGGATCTCTTTTATGAAGTATGCCCTTTCTTATATTTTCGCTCTAGAAGGTAAAATCATTGCCCTAGTTAAAAAACTTCACGCGTCGAAGCCCTAGCCGAAATCTTTGATTTCGTTGCAGGT
>CABTWG010000013.1 GCA_902488455.1 uncultured Peptoniphilus sp. | reverse complement strand
GATATATCTGCTATTAAATCTTTTGTTTTACTTTTTTCTGTATTTATTTTCGCTTCTTTTACTTGGCTGGCATACAAAAACTTAATGAGTTTTGATTTTATTTTAGATAATTCCTTTTCGTCAAATTCTGTAATTTCTAAATTTCCATCCAAAGCCTTATCAATATAGTCTGAAAGTTCAAGCATTTCATTTCTCAAGACAATATATTTATATAAAAGAATTCCAATTAAAATTACTAGGATACCTATTAAAATTGCCATTTATATCCAACTCCAAAAACTGTTTCTATTGGGTCATAGGGTTTTAATTTATTTCTTATCCTAGAAATGTTGACACTAAGAGTATTCTGGTCGATAAATTCATCATCTATTCCCCAAACAAAATCAAATAGTAATTCTTTAGTAATAACTTGAGACTTGTTTTTTATCAAATAGTATAAAATTTTTGTCTCTGTTCTTGTGAGATCTATGTTTTTATTGTCTACATAGAAAGTATTTTCATTGAAATTAAAGTCTAGACCATCTTTCTTATAAAGATTTAATTCACTAGAAACTATTTTTTCAAATGCTCTTTTTATCTTTGCCTCTAATATTCCCAAAGAAAAAGGTTTTGTTAGATAGTCGTCTGCCCCTAAATTTATGGCTGAAATGATATATGCTTCTAGATCTATGGCTGATAGAACTATAATAGGAATTGATGAACTTTCTCTGGTATACTTTATTATTTCAAGCCCATCTCCATCTGGTAAGTTCATATCAAGTAAAATCAAATCAACACTAAAAATAAAAGTTTTAGCTTCACTAATTGTGTTTACAGAGAAAACCTCATAATCTTTATTTAAAGCTATAGAAAGTCCCTTATTTAAATTATTATCATCTTCAATTATAAGTATCTTTTTCATACACCACCATAAATAAATCCAATTTGTTTATAATATTATATCATTTAATCATTCTTAGTAATTATTATGAATCTTTTAAATTTTTCATGCTTGATTTGTGGTCTATATTATTAATGATTCTAATTTTAAATCATTAATAATATCTTTCATAAAAATGGGCATAAAAAAACCGGCTGAGCCGGTTTATTTATATTATCCTTCGAATTCTACTGAATTTTCCCAAAGTCCGTGAATGTTACAGTAGCTTAGTGCGTATACTGTTGCTTTCTTAGGGCATTTTACGTTTACTGTTACTTTTGGAACTGAGAATAGTTCTTCTTCTCCGTGAGCTTTGAATTCATATGATCCTACTTCGATAGGGAATTTAGCTCCTTCTGGTTGTACGAATACTTTGATCCATTCGATATGGTGTTCTAAAGTATTTGGGTGAGCTATTTCTTCACCAACTTGTGCAACTATTTTGATTCCTTCTTCACAGCATCTTTCTACATGTAGTGCTGGTACGTGCTTTTCGTTTTTCCAATCTCCTGATTGAACTGTTTGTGTTAATTTCAATTAAATTACCTCCTTTATCCTTTCTGTGTATTGATACCCAGTTTTTTTCTTTTAACTCAATTTATTCTTTAGTAATTTAATTATCTTTTGGCTTGTTTCCCTCTTCTATAAGTTCATCAATATACTCTGTGGTTAAATCATTTATTTTTTCCTTAGGTATACCATAGACTGAGAGAGCATCTTTCCAATCCAGTGCCTCTCCATTCTCTTTTCTATTTTTTTCTGGAACCAAGATGATTGAATAACTTTTTATTTCTAATAGAGTCTTTTCCATTACTTTAAATGCTTCTTTTAGATATTCTATAAGCTTTTCTTTGGTTGGTTCTTCTGCATATCCAAATACGTTTACATCTACCCTAAAAGGGAAGTGGTTGAAGTCTACCTTTTCATCTAAAGTCAGTACTGAAAAATCTTTTTCATCTGATGAGCTTAGATTTAGTTCAAAAGGAAGATTTTCTTTCTTTGCAAGTTCTTTGCCGTAATTTCGAAGCTCATCTTGAAATCTAAGCCAGGTGTTGAACTTTATGTCATCAAATGAATCGTATTTGAAGCGTCCAAGGCTGTCAAATGCCACTTCGAACTTGGTGTCTTCGCTTTCTTCATCTTGAATTCTTACAGTGTAGGCTGCGTTTTTAAAGTTGTAGAAGATTTTTTCTCTCTTTAATTTAAAATTTATGTAGTTTTCGTCTATGTACTTGTTCGCCGCTCTACTTGCAATTGCTTTTGAAATTGGGTTTCCAAAGAACGCATTTACAAAGAATAGCGCCACCGCGATTAAGAGTATCATTAATATTTTAATTATCTTGTTCATAGTTCCTCCTTTTTTCTATTTTAGCATATATAACTATCAGTTTTTTATTTTTATAAGGATAAATTTCTACTCAATTTATTTTTAAAGACTTACTAAGTTTTTAAATCCAAATATTTTTCAAAGTCCATAAATTTCAATAAAAAAAAAGAGGCATCTGCCTCTAATTTTAATTCTTTTTAATTTACTTTAGAACGTAAACTTTTACGTTTCTTCTTCCAAATCTAAGAGCTTCTGCGTTTGAGTTGAAGAATAAATCTATTCTCTTACCCTTTATCGCTCCACCTGTATCTTCTGCAGTTGCGTATCCGTAGCTTGGCCAGCTATCCATTGATTCAATGTATAGTCTTGATCTAAGTTTTATAACCCTTGGGTCTACTGCTACAGCTCCAACTCTTGCTCTCGTTCCTATTGCGGTCTTTGAGCCTGCTGTTGGATCGTATGCTGTTGCTTCCATTGTGTATACTGCCACTACTTCTTCGCCGTTAAATTTACCTGCTGGTATTTGTTCTTCTATAACTTTTGAACCTACTTCACGAACTTCTGTAATTGGTTCCAATGTTAGTTCACTTGCTAATATTTGTGAGCTTTCTGGTTTTCCATTTACATAAGTGGTTTCTATAGTTTCGAGTCTCTTTCCATCCACTCCAGGTGTGATGACTTTAGTCTTGCCCTTTTCCATTTCTTTGTTCAAGTTTTCAAGAACATCAAATGGAACTACTTCTTCAACTTGCTTAGTTTCTTTTGTAACTCTAGATATTTTGATTTCATTTTCAACTCTCTCGTCGAGTGCTGGTTCTGTTCTATCTAGTTCGTTTAATTTAATTCCTATGTAGTCTAGGATCTCTTCAGTAGTTGTACCTTGCACTTCTTCAATTGCTGTTTTGTTTCCATCATATATTGTAATGGACCTAGGTGATTTGATGTAAATAGTCATGCCTTCTTCGATTTTGGCATCTTTTGCAGGTTCAACCAAGTCTTTTTCTTTTAATTCAATGTTTTCTTTTGAGATTAACTCTTCAACTGTCGCTGCGTATGTCATTTTTACTTCTTCGCGACCGTTGATGTTTAAAACTACATTTTTCCCTTTGACTAGTGAAGAACCCATTGTAATCGCCATTACTAGTAAAAGTGTTACGATTAAAAATCTCTTCACAGTCTTAGAAGAATGTGATTTTTCCATAATACCTCCTCCTTAGTTACCGTTTTGTAACTAATTCTTTTAGAAGTATATATGATATGGTTTCAGATGTCAAATTTTTGTAACTCTTTTGTTACCATTTTTGTGAATTTTAAAAATTTTTGCTATTTCATGCCATTTGCATAGGTAACAATTTATATGATATTTCTATAGCTTCTTTGCATTAACGCAAATAAATGGCTTTATATAGCCATTTCATTTTTTATATTACAATTGTGTTACGTTTTTGTAACAATTTCCAATAAAAAAATCCAACTCTCTATTAAGCTAAGCTGGATTTTTTATTTTTTAGTATTTCTATAAAGGCTCTGGTGGTCTTGGCTGTAAATCCCCATATCAAATCATCTTCGTATTGATACGCTTCTACAGTTTCAATTTCCATCCTCTTTTCGTACTTTTTCGCATCTGGGATTAAGTCGTAAGGAAATCCGCTAGTTCTAGTAATTTTTAGTTCTATCGGGAAGCTCTTAGGTTCATTTTCCATTAGATACTTAAGTGGTACTGTAAATATATATTCTACTTCATCTCTATTTGGAACTATCCTTTTTATATCTTCTTTAATTATTCCAACGTAGGTGTATATTATCAGCGCTTCCGGTTTTACGATGTAGTCAGATCTTCCGATTACTTCGATCTTACTTTCATCTATAAGGAGTTCTTCTGATGTTTCTCTTACTGCCGCTTCCTCTGGAGTTTCACCAAGTTCTATTGCTCCTCCTGGGAATGAGACTTCATAGGGCTGCCTCTTTAGGGTTTTTGCCCTTCTTTCGTAGATTATATGAAGCTCTCCATCTACTTCTATAAGCGGTATTAGTACGGAATAACTGCCTTTGTTGTCTATTGGTTTTGGAAAGTGATCTCCAATTCTTGATCTTATTTGTTCAATGTTTTCCATTATTTAAGTTCTGATGTGCAATGTGGACATCTTGTAGCATCTATTGCTACTTCACTCTTACAGAATGGGCACACCTTGGTTGTTGGTGCAACTTCTTCTTCCTTTTTGCCTAGGCTTTGAACTTTATTTACATTTTTAATTACGATAAATATTACAAGTGCTATGATTAAAAAATCTACTATATTTTGGATAAAGTTTCCGTAGGCAAACACTGCTGTACTTTCTTTAGCTTTTGCCAAGCTTTCATAAGTGTTTCCATCAAGGGCAATATACTTTTGAGTGAAGTCCACTCCACCGGTTAAAAGACCGATAAAAGGCATAATTATGTCGTCTACTAGTGAAGATACAATCTTTCCGAATGCGCCCCCTATGATAACACCTATTGCAAGGTCTAGTACATTTCCTCTTGCTATAAATTCTTTAAATTCTTTTGCAAATTTTTTCATTTTTTCCCTCCTTCTTCGTATTTATACCCTATTTCATCTTTACTAATTTTATATTGTTATTTTTAATTAGTTCTAGTGCATATTCATCTACTCGATAGTCGTCTTTATAGTAGATTTCTGTGATTCCTGCTTGGAGTAGAGCTTTTGTACAATTTAAACATGGAAAATGGGTTACATAGCATTTGCAGCCATTTACCTTTATTCCTTCCTTTGCACAGTAGAGTAGGGCGTTCATCTCTGCGTGGATGGTTGCGATGCAGTGGCCGTCTCTCATGGTGTGGCCGATCTCGTCGCAGGAAGGATTGCCTGATAGGGAACCGTTGTAGCCTGTGGAGACGATTCGATTATCTCTATTTACTAGAATACATCCGACAAATGCTCTGTCGCAGGTGCTTCTTGTGGCTACCATCTCTGTTATCTCCATGAAATATTCATCCCAAGATTTTCTCATTTTGCCTCCTTTGCTAATTTGTCCACCAGTTCGTTGTAGTAGACTCCTGTGTGGGCATCTACTTTTATAAACTGAACTTCCATCTTATCTTTTACTTCGTCATAGGTCTTTTTATATTCTCTCGTTAAATCCAGATTTGTCTTCCAATTTCCGAGGGCCCAGTCTTCTATTCCTCTGTAGTCATAGTGAAGATACATTTTTTTGTATCCAAGTTCTGTGCCTCTTTTCATTGCGACTATTGCGCCTTTTAACTCGCCTGATACGTTTCTAGATTTTGCATTTTCTTCGTCAAAAAACCTCTTGCTATACTTTTCTTCTAAATCTTCTGAGTATAGATAGACTCCGTAGGAATAGGAGTGGTCTTCTTTTCTATAGCTTCCGTCCACATAGGCTAAGATCTCTCCATCTTTTAAGTCATCTATGTCCTTTATCTTTATTTCTTCTTCTATATTTCCAATGAAGCTCTCTGCTTCTTCATACGTTTTGAACTTTTTATAGACTGCACCGCTAAATCCTGTTACTTCTCTTTTGCATTCGTCCCAGGTGGAATAGATGCCTGGGTTTCTCCCATTCTTAACTGCGTAGTACATTTTTCACCTCAAGTCTATTCTATCAATTAAACATTTAAATTAAAAGCATGTATAGCTATTTTACAAATTTTTATAAATGTAGATGTTGGTTTACTTTTAGGTTACGGAATATAAAATTTAACATGCTCTCTAAACTCTTATATATTAAAAATATAAAACCTTTACAAAAGTGCATAAAAAAAGGAAGACTTGCGCCTTCCTAATTCTATTATATTTATTACATCATTCCTGGCATACCGCCCATTGGTGGCATTGCTGGTGCGTCTTCTTTAATTGGTCCAACGGCTGCTTCTGTTGTTAGAATCATAGCTGCTACTGATGCTGCGTTTTGTAGGGCAGATCTAGTTACCTTGGTTGGGTCTACGATTCCTTTTTCGATCATGTTGCCATATTCTTCGTTAAGTGCGTCAAATCCAATTCCTTCAGCTTCTGATTTTATCTTTTCTACGATTACTGAACCTTCAAGTCCTGCGTTTGCTGCGATTTGTCTAACTGGTTCTTCTAGTGCACGTAGTACGATTTCTACTCCTGTCTTTTCGTCGCCAACTGATGCTTCTGCTACTTCTTTTACTTTCTTCATTGAGTCGATTAGAACAGTTCCGCCTCCTGGCACGATTCCTTCTTCAACTGCTGCTCTTGTAGCTGATAGTGCATCTTCTATTCTAAGTTTTCTTTCTTTAAGTTCAACTTCTGTTGCTGCTCCTACATGGATAACTGCAACTCCACCTGCTAGTTTTGCAAGTCTTTCTTGAAGTTTTTCTTTGTCGAATTCAGATTCTGTTTGTTCGATTTGACTCTTAATTTGTGCGATTCTCTTATCGAGTTCAGCTTTGTCTCCGCCACCGTTTACGATTACTGTAAGTTCTTTTTCAACTCTTACTTTGCTTGCGTGTCCAAGCATATCTACTGTTGCTTCTTTTATATCCATTCCTAGATCTTGAGATATTACTTGTCCTCCTGTTAGGATTGCAATATCTTGTAGCATTTCTTTTCTTCTGTCGCCGTATCCTGGAGCTTTTACTCCAACTATATTAAGTGTTCCACGAAGTTTATTTAAAACTAGTGTTGCGAGTGCTTCGCCTTCGATGTCATCTGCGATTACTAGAAGTTGTCTTCCTTCTTGTAGTACTTGTTCAAGTAGTGGAAGTAGGTCTTGGATATTTGTGATCTTTTTATCTGTTATAAGGATGTATGGATCTTCTAGGTTTGCTACCATTTTATCTGGATCTGTTGCCATGTAAGGGGATAGGTATCCTCTGTCGAATTGCATACCTTCTACTACATTTAGTTCTGTGCCCATGGATTTAGATTCTTCAACGGTTATTACTCCGTCTCTTCCTACTTTTTCCATAGCTTCTGAGATTAATCTACCTATTTCTTCGTCTGCTGCTGATACTGATGCTACTTGTGCTATTGCTTCTTTGGTTTCAACATCTTTTGAGAATCCTTTTATGCTTTCAACTGCAGCTTCAACTGCCTTTTTGATTCCTTTTTGAAGAATCATTGGATTTGCTCCTGCTGCTAGGTTTCTCATTCCTTCTGTTATGATTGCTTGTGCAAGTAGAGTTGCTGTTGTAGTTCCATCTCCTGCTACGTCGTTTGTCTTAGTTGCTACTTCTTTTAGAAGTTGTGCTCCCATGTTTTCAAATACGTCTTCTAAATCTATTTCACGAGCGATTGAAACTCCGTCGTTTGTAATAAGTGGAGCTCCGAACTCTTTGCCTAGGATTACATTTCTTCCCTTAGGTCCTAGAGTAACCTTAACTGTGTTTGCAAGTTTGTCGATTCCATTTATCATGGAAGCTCTTGCGTCTTCTCTAAATTTAATTTCTTTTGCCATTTCTGCCTCCTATTATTTTACAACTGCAAGTAGGTCTTGATATTTAAGAACTATGAATTTTTCTCTTTCTAGTTCAACTTCTGTACCTGCATACTTAGAAAATAATACTTTGTCCCCAACTTTTAGTTCGTCCTTTGTCTTGTCATCGTCTAGTATTTCTTTTCCTATTGCGATTACTTCTGCAATATTTGTTTCTTCTTTTGCTGAAGATGGAAGAACTATTCCTGATACTGTCTTTTCTTCCAATTCAATTTTTTTGATTACGACTTTGTCGCCTAATGGTTTAAGTTCCATAAGTCCCTCCTTATATTAAAAATATTGTAAACATTCTTGTTAGCACTCGCTCTCTTTAAGTGCTAATAGTATTATAGTATCATTTTAATTTTTTTGCAAGTCATAAAGATAAGTTGTATTTATTTTTTAAAATCTTCTTTGAAGTTTAATTATTTTATTTTTTTCCAACAAAAAAGGCACACTCGGTGCCTTTTATAAACTTATTTTTCTTTGAAGTAGCTTACGCCGCTTTCAAATAGTTCTTGGATGTCTGAATCTATATTTTTGTATAGATCTTCTGTTACTCTTTCTGAGTGACCCATCTTGCCGATGATCTTGCCGTCTTTTGACATTATGGCTTCGATTCCGTAGTAGGATCCATTTGGAACTACATTGTACTGAGCTACTACTTGTTCATTTTCAAGAAGTTCATTTAGTTTTTCTTCATTTACTATGAATCTTCCTTCGCCGTGGGAGATTGGAATCTTGTAGCTGTCCTTTGTAAGTTTACTTAGCCATGGTCCGTTCTTGGTTAGTACCTTTGTATCTACAAATCTTGCTATGTGACGAGATGAGTTGTTAAAGGTCAAGGTTGGGTCGTCTTCTTCAATCTCTTTGATCTTTCCATATGGTAGAAGTCCGGTCTTTATAAGTGCTTGGAAGCCGTTACAGATTCCGATTATAAGTCCGTCGTTTTCTTCTAACATATATTCTATAGATTCTCTTATCTTTTCATTTCTTAGGACGTTTGCAATGAATTTACCTGATCCGTCAGGTTCATCTCCCATTGAGAATCCTCCTGGAACTGCAAGGATGTTTGCCTTTCTTATTCCTTCTGCAAATTCGTCAATGGATTTTTTGATTTCCTCTTCGTTTCTATTCTTAAATAGGACAATCTTTGCATCTGCTCCTGCATCTTCTAGGGCTTTTCTCGTGTCATATTCACTATTTGTTCCTAAGAACGCAAGGACAAGTGCATTTACCTTATCCACCTTGATCTTAGATTTTAGTCTTCTTTCTATTTTTTTATTTTCAATCTTAGCAGGTTCTTCTTCGATGATTCCCTTAAAGACTGGGTCAAGGGTGTGTAGGTATGCCTCTTTTAAATCTTTAGAATTTAATTTTTCACCGTTTACTGTGATTTCATCTTGGAAGCTACCGATTTTCTTTATAAATTCTCTGTCTTCTCTATATTCTACGATAAAGCTTGCAAATTTATTGGTGTATAGATCTTCTAGCTCTACTTCAAATCCAGTGTTACCTACAGCCATTTCGTAAATGGTTGGCAGAATTCCCTTGCTGCAAACCTTGATGGAAATGATGTTTTTACTTCTAATTTCTTCGTGGATCTTTTCGTAGTTTGTTTTAAGTCTATTTAGATCTAGGGTTCCATTTTCGTCGTAGTCAATGTCGATTAGTCCGATCTTGCCTTCATTTTTAAATTCTGGGCTCACTATATTTTCCACGTCTTCTGTTGTAACTGCAAATGAAATCAGTGTCGGTGGCACGCTTATATCTTCAAAGGTTCCACTCATGGAGTCCTTGCCACCGATCGGTGGAGTTTCGAAATATGAAGATACTTCAAATGCTCCTAGTAGTGATTTAAGTGGCTTTGACCAAGATTTTTCGTCTGTTAGTTTTTCATAGAATTCTTGGAAAGAAAGTCTAACCTTGTCAGTTTTTCCTCCTGCAGCAACGATCTTTGAAAGGGATTCAACCACCGCATAGTAGCCACCTAGGTAGTTACTTTCTTCGCTTAGGTATGGGTTAAATCCGTAGCTCATGATGGATGCGGTCTTTGATTTTCCTTCTAAGGCTGGCACTAGGGCAACCATTGCATCTACTGGGTTTATGCTTTCTTTTCCTCCAAGTGGATGAAGAACGGTTCTTCTTCCAACTGATGAATCAAACATCTCAATTAGATTTCTCTTAGATGTTATATTTAAATCCCCTAGATATTTACTTAAATTCTTTGGATTCTTATCATTTGATCTTAAAGTCTTAGGGAAGTTTTCTGAAGTAACTTCCACATTCATGTGCCTGCTTGCGCCATTTGTATTTATAAAGTCGTAGCAAAGATCAGCCACAAGTTTGTCCTTGTAGTACATCCTCATTCTGTTGGTGTCTGTGATATTTGCAACTATATTTGTGTCAAGATTTTCTTCGTGGGCGTACTTTTCAAACTCTTCAACGTCTTTTTTACTTAGAACTACAGCCATTCTCTCTTGTGATTCAGAGATTGCGATTTCCATCGGGATTAGTCCTTCGTACTTAAGTGGAACATTTTCAAGGAAGATGTCCACTCCATCATGAAGTTCTCCAACTGCGACGCTGACGCCACCTGCTCCGAAGTCGTTACATTTTTTGATAAGTTTTGTAGCTTCTTCCCGTCTAAATAGTCTTTGAATCTTTCTTTCTTCCGGGGCGTTTCCTTTTTGCACTTGAGCAGATTCTGTAACGATTGAAGTGGTGCTGTGGGATTTAGATGAGCCTGTCGCTCCGCCGATGCCGTCTCTTCCGGTTTTACCACCAAGTAGAAATACCACATCGCCAGCTTCTGGTTCTAGTCTTACCACATTTTCCATTGGCGCTGCAGCTATTACTGCTCCGGTTTCCATTCTCTTGGCAACGTAACCTGGATGGTAGATTTCGTCTACAAATCCTGTTGCAAGTCCGATTTGATTTCCGTAGGAAGAGTATCCATGGGCTGCTTCTGTGGTTATCTTCTTTTGAGGAAGTTTTCCTTCCATTGTGTTTTTATCCCTTGGATCTGCTGCTCCAGTTATTCTCATTGCTTGGTAGACGTAGCTTCTTCCGCTTAGTGGGTCACGTATTGCTCCGCCAAGGCAGGTTGAAGCTCCACCGAATGGTTCGATTTCAGTTGGGTGGTTGTGGGTTTCGTTTTTGAACATAAGTAGGTAATCTCTTAGTTCTTCCTTTCCACCAACATCGATTCTAGTTTTGATCTTTACTGAGCAGGCGTTGATCTCGCTTGAAACTTCTAGATCTTCTAACTTTCCTTTAGATCTTAGGTACTTGGATAAAATTGTGCCAAAACTCATTAAATTTATCGGTTTTTCAATATTTAGTTCTTCTCTAATTTTTATATATTCGTCAAAGGAGTTCTTGATTATTCTATCGAGTTCGGTCTTTTCGTCGAAGGTAATGTCTAAAAATGTGTTGAAGGTAGTGTGTCTACAGTGGTCTGACCAATATGTGTCGAGGATTCTAATTTCAGTTTCGCTTGGATCTCTATCTTCAGATTTGAAATAGTCTCTTATACATTTTAAATCGTCAAGATTCATCGCAAGAGATTTTTCTTCCAAGAAGTTTTCTAGTTCTTCTTCGCTGAAATTTATAAAACCTTCGTAGATTTCATTCGTATCTGTGGTTTTTAGTTCTTTTCTAAGGGTTGTAGGCACGTTTAGAAGCTCAACTCTGTGGGAGTCAACAGGATTTACTAAGAATTTTTCGATTTTCTTTAGCTCTTCCTTAATCGCTCCTTTTATTTCATATACTTTGGCACATTTCGCAGCGATCTTTTCATCTGTAACTAGGTTTACTGTGTCTAGGATTCCTTGTTCCCTCTGATCGAACTGACCTGGAAGGTATGCAACTGCAATGGTGTCTTCCATATTGCTTTGAAGCTTCATTGCATCTTCAAAATACGCGTCATCTACGACTTTTTCGCTTAGAATTGTGTAGAGAATCTTTTCGATTCCTTCCTTTGACATTTCAAGATCGTATCTATTGTAGACCTTTAGTCCGTCAAGTTTGATTCCTAGAGAATTTTCAATTTCTGATTGGATTCCCTTTGATTCGTGGTCGAATTCGTCCTTCTTCGCTACATAGACCCTTTTAACTCTAGGTCCAATGTCTCTTCTATATTCCATATTTTCAAATGAAATTTCTTCCACGTCTTTATAAACCGTATCTATTACTTCATCAAAATCATCGCCTGAGTAAACGAGATTTAAAACTCTTCCACCGCTGGTCTTTTGAACTCCGTCTTCAAGTTTTGTGCCGCAGTAGTAGATACTACTCTTGGTAGGTCCAATGTGGACTTCTTTTCCTTTTTCGTAGGATCCTGGGTAGCCTCCACTTGCAAGCACTAGACAAAGTGCCTTTTTGTCGTTTATTTTAAGCTCAACTTCATCGAGTTTTCCTTCAGAAGTCTTTTCAAGAAGCTCTAGTATGTCGTTATCTATAAGTTCTAGGATTACTTGGGTTTCTGGGTCGCCAAATCTCACGTTGAATTCAAGGACTTCAATCTTTTCGTCGGTGATCATAAGTCCTATAAATAGGGCTCCTCTGTAATCTATTTCTTCATCTTGAAATCCTTTTAAAATTGGATTTAAAATTTCTTCCTTAATCTTTGGCATGAAACTTTCCGCCATAAGGTTTGGTGCGTAGGTGCCCATTCCTCCAGTGTTAGGGCCAATCTCTCCTGTGTAGGCTCTCTTGTGGTCCCGGGAAGTTGGAAGTGGTAGGATAGTCTTCGTGTCAGTTAGACAGATTAGACTCATCTCAAATCCTTCTAAATATTCTTCCACCACCACTTTTTTGTCGCCGTATACTCCTTTAAATATATCTTTTAAAAATTCCTTTGTATGTAGAGTATCTTCTGCGATTAACACTCCTTTTCCTGCAGCTAGTCCATCTGCCTTTAAAACAACTTTGCCGTCTCTATTTAAAAGTTTTTCTGCAAACTCATAGGCGCTCTTTTCGTCGTCAAACTCGCCGTATTCTGCAGTTGCAATACCATATTTTTCTAAAAATTTCTTGGTGTGGGCCTTGCTCGCTTCAAATTTGGAAGGAAGTTTCTTAGGTCCAAAGATCTTCTTTCCGTTTTCTTCAAACTTATCTACGATTCCCAAAGTAAGAGGAAGTTCTGGACCGACAACGGTGTAGTCAATGTTATTTTCTACTGCGAACTTCAACAGTCCGTCTATATCATCTACTTCGATTCCAGTATTTTCTCCCAGGTTTAAAGTGCCGCCATTTCCTGGAGCAAAATAGAGTTTTCTATCTCCATTTCCCTTTAGAATATTGTGTCCAAGAGCGTACTCTCTTCCGCCGCTTCCAACAATAAGTATATTCATCATTACCTCCTATTACTTATCTATTCTACCTTCATTATATTTTTCTCTCTAAAGAAAATATTACCACATACAGGCGATTTTTTGTTGAAATTTAAAGTTATAATTTCATTTTATTACTATCGAAATCTTCACAAAATAAAAAAACCAGAATAAAAATAATCTGGTTTTCTATAAAATTCATATTAAGTTTTTTCTAGCCCCAAATGGCTGCGAATAGTATTCCCAAAAATATGGCAGGAATCATATTTGCACTTTTAAAATCTCTGATCCTTAGCATATTAAATCCAATTGCAAGGATTAGTATTCCTCCGACTCCATTTATATTTGCCATAATCGCCGGTGTGAAGAAATCTTTTAAGACTCTCGCTAAAAAGAAGATTGCTCCTTCGTAGATAATAAGTGGAAGTCCAGAAAACATAACTCCGATTCCCAATGTGCTTGCAAGGATAAACGCAGTTATTCCGTCAAATACAGATTTCGTGATAAGAAGTGAGTTATCTCCCATAAGTCCAGCGTTTAACGCACCGATAATGGTAAGTGAGCCGACGCAGAGAATTAGGGATGCACTTACAAACCCCTCTACAAATGTGGTGTCCCCTTCCTTTTTGTTTACTACCTTTTGAATTCTATTTCCAAGACCTTCAATTCGCGATTCTATATCTAAGTATGTGCCTATGGCAAGTCCAAGCACCATGGCTAGGATTATTTGTATAAAGTTTTCGCCTTTTAGCGCCGATTCCATACCAACAACTAGTATTGAAAGAGCAAGGCCTGACATAATTTGGTCTTTGTACTTGGAGCTTAGTTTTTCTCCTACGAAATTTCCAGACAGACCTCCTATTAATATTGCCACAAGGTTTATAATAAGTCCCTTCATCACTTAACCCCCAATTTATTGTCTCTACCGTAGAAGAATAGATACTGTTGAGCAAAGCCAGCAGATTCTCCAAAATATTCTCTGCCAAGCATAGCCACTTCAGATTTTTTAACTTCTTTTTTAAAGTATAATTCTTCCATAACTCTTTTGATCCACACGTCCACAGGGAATGATTCGCTCCTCTTAAATGCAAATAGAAGGACGCAGTCACAGACCTTTGGACCAACTCCAGGAAGTTTCATAAGTTCTTCTCTTGCAAGTTCAAGATCCATGGTGAAGAGATCATCTATTTTAACTTCGCCATTTAAAATCATTTGAGAAGCCTTTACGATTCTTTCATCCCTAAATCCTACCTTGGCAAACTCGCGGAGATCTTTAGGATCAGCCGCAGATAATGCCTCCATAGTTGGAAAAGCGTAGTATTCTCCATAGGGATTTTCTATTTTCTCCCCGTACATTCTGCTGATGTCACGGATGGAATTTTTAATCCTCTTGATATTGTTGTTGGCAGAGATTATAAATGTGATTATGGTTTCAAAGGGCTCTTGGTTTAGAATTCTAATTCCGTCTCCGTAGAGAATTGCCTCTCTTAGAGTTTCGTCCCTTGAAAGGTCATTTTTTATATCTTCGTAGGATCTATTTAAGTCGAAGTAGTCCATGAGATATGCACTAAAGAAGTGTTCGTCCACCCCTTCTAGGTGGATGTCATCTCCGTCTTTAAATACGCGAAATACCCTTCCAAACGCCACATTTATAAATGAACCATCTTCCATTTCGTCCCAGCGAAAAGCTTGACCACATTTGAAAATATGTTCTGGCTCAAATGAATCTATATTTTTTAAAATTGTTTCATCAGATGTAAAAATTGTTTCCATAGGATAGATTTTACCATTAAATTTTAAAACTTTCACTACAAAAATCACTAATTTATAATCTTTGGCGGCACTTTAAATTAAAAAAGAAGACCGAAGTCTTCTTAGTTTTCGTTTGAATTTTACTTTACTTCTATTCTATAGACATTTTCAAGACTTATTGGAATAGAGCTTTCTTTTTCTGTGTTTTTAATTTCTCCTCCGAAATAGACTTCGACGCTTTTACCTTCTAAGCCTTCTGTTGTAACTACACCATCCTTTGCATTATCTAAATTATCGATTGGTAAGGAGATAGGTTTAGTAAGTAGATCTTTGAAATAAAATCCATCTTCTATTTTCGTTGCTTCAACCATAATAGAGTCTTCTTCTGTACTTAGAACTTTTGCTGTGAAATGAGCGACCCATTCTGGAATCTGTCCACTTTCAACCTTTAAGTCAATGTCTCTAAATAAGATCCATCTATTGTCGATCTCTACATTGATATATCCATCTTCCCAAACTTGGTAGCCATATCCAGTTCCAAAATTAGATTCATCGTCGTTTTCTGGTTTATTCTTTCCATCAACTGTGGTTTTTATCTCTCCATCAGCAGTTCCACAAGTGACCATTACGTTTTCATATCCTGTGTCCACATATGTAGTTCCATCGACCTTTACCATTGGTGGGTAGTTACTTTCAACTTCATTTGTTGTCGTATTTTTATTTGTGTTTATGCCTGTAGCTTCTTTATTACAAGCGACCATAAAAACCATCATCGTAGCCATTATAATTAAAATAGATTTTTTCATATTTCCTCCTATGTATCACGAAACACTTATCTACAAGTATTATATAATATTTTTAAGACAAGAGTGCCATTTGTAAACATTTGTAAACAATTTTTATTGTGCTGATAAGACTAAGTTTTAAATTTAATAATCAAAAAAGAAGACCGAAGTCTTCTTAAATAAATTTATTTATTTTTTAAATAGTATCCCAGTGTCAATAGCGAATCCTTTAGCCTTACGCTTTCAACTACCGCATCTTCTGCAACTATATCCACCGGTGCGAAGTTCCAAATGCCTTTTATTCCATGTTTAACAAGTAGGTCTGCCACGCTTTGAGCTTCGTCTTTTGGAACAGAAATTATTCCAATGTCGATTTTATTTTTTTCTAAATAACTACTAAGTTTTTCATAAGGTCTTATCTTTAGTCCACAAACTTCAGAACCTACTTTATCGCCTTTATCAAATAGTGCTTTTAAAGTAAATCCGGAATCTGAAAATCCTTGGTAGCTTGCTATTGCAGTTCCCAAATGTCCAACCCCGATTAAAACCGCATTGTAAACCTTGTCTATTCCTAGAATCTTATCTATTTGATTTCTCAACTCTTGTGTATTGTATCCGTAGCCCTGTTGGCCAAACCCTCCAAAATTGTTTAGGTCCTGTCTGATTTGGGAAGCTGTAAAACCGGTTAATTTTGAAAGTTCGGAAGAAGATATTCTCTCTATATTGTCATCGATTAATTCTGTTAAGTATCTATGATAAATAGGAAGTCTTCTAATTACCGACTCCGATATTCTTTTTTCCATGTTTGCCTCCTTCTATGTTATTATTATAACAAATTTTAACCTTTTATAAAAGCATTCATTTATATAAATATCTAAGTCGCTTCTCTTAATTTGAAATGCTTTTATCCACATAAAAAATGTGTTAATATTTACATGAGGTAGAAAATGGCAATACTTAATATTTCAAATTTAAAAAAATCTTTTATAGAAAGAGTTATCTTTGACGGAGCAACTCTAATCGTTGAGGACAACGACAAGATCGGCTTGATCGGAAGTAACGGCACCGGCAAGACCACTCTTTTCAATATAATTACAGATAAAATTTCCTACGATGACGGCAGTATCATAAAGACCAAGGATCTTACCATCGGTTATCTAAAACAAAATCCCTTTGAAGATCTTACGAAGAGCATCTACGAAAATGCTGAGGAAAACTTCGAAGAGGTGTTTCGTCTTGAAGCTAGACTTCGCGCCCTTGAAGAAGAGATGCATGACGAAGAAAGACTCGAAGTGGTTATGGAAGAGTACCAAAAGGTTGAGGAGGAATATAAAAAGCTGGACGGTTACAGCACAAGGTCCAAGATAAGAGGAACTCTAATAGGCCTTGGTTTTTCTGAAGACGAATTTGGAAAGTCGATCTCCGAGCTTTCCGGCGGACAAAAGTCCAGGCTTTCACTTGCAAATTTAATCCTTAAAAATCCAGACCTTTTGCTACTTGATGAACCTACTAACCACCTAGACATCGAATCGATAAATTTCTTGGAAAGAGCCTTAAGAGATTATAAAAAGGCTGTGATAATCATCTCCCACGACAGATATTTTCTAAATAATATTGTAAATAAGATAGTACTACTAGATGAGCTTAAGCTTACAACCTACAATGGAAACTATGAGTACTATGCAAAAGAGAGAAAAAAACAGCTGGAAGTTAGAAAAAATCAATATGAAAATCAACAAAAAGAGATAAAGAGACAGGAACAGATCATCGAAAGATATCTAAGCCTCGGTCGTGCAAGATTTATTAGACAGGGAAAAAGCAGGCAGAAGATGCTCGACAAAGTGAAGAGGATCGAATCCCCAGAAGAAAACCAAGTTGTAGATATTAAATTTCCTGTGGAAAGGGTGTCTGGAAGAGAAGTTTTAAATGTGGAGAATTTATCTAAATCCTATGATAGGGAAATCTTTAAAAATATTTCTTTCAATGTTCAAAAAGGCGACAAGATCGGTCTTACTGGACCAAATGGAATAGGCAAGTCAACCATATTTAAGATTATAATGGGACAGATAAAAGATTTCGGCGGCGAATTTAAAATAGGAACCAATGTGGACATAGGATATTTTGACCAAGAGATGAGAGATCTCGACCTAGACAACACTGTGCTTGACGAAATTTGGGATTCATATCCAAAATTAAAGTATTCAGAAATTAGAAAGTACTTGGCAGAATTTCTCTTTATCGATGACGATATCCTAAAGACCATAAGGGAGCTTTCCGGTGGAGAAAAGGCAAGGGTCGCAATTTTAAAGATAATTTTAAAAGGCTCAAACTTTCTTCTTCTTGACGAACCGACTAACCACCTAGACATCGATTCAAAGGAAGCCCTTGAGGATGCTCTGCTTCAATATGAGGGAACAATCCTTGCAATATCCCACGACAGATACTTTTTAAACCATGTCATAAACAAGCTTCTCTACATGGAAGAAGATAAAATGACAGAGTATCTCGGCGGATATGATTATTTCTTGGAAAAGACCACAGCTGTGGAAGAAGAAGAGGATAATTATATTTCCAAAACAGAAAGAGCTCAAATTAAAAAGGAAGAACGTCAAAGAAGAGAAGAAAAAAGAAAGCGCGAGAAAGAATTTCAACAGTTGGAAGAGACTATTGTGGAAATCGAAAATAAATTATCCACAATCGATGAAGACCTATCAAATGCAAGCCTTGAAGGGAATTTCGAAACAATAACAAAACTTTCAATAGAAAGGGATAAGCTAGTAGATATGCTAGATAGCGCATATGAAAAGTGGATGGACTTTTAAAATTAATTTAAAATCCATCCACATTTTTTATTAACAGTTGTAATCGTTGATTTATCCTTATCCCCAATCTTATCCACATTATCCACAATTTTACAAACATATATTTTGTGTAAAACTCATGTAAAAATTATAGGTCTTCGTAAGAAATATTTATAACATCTCTAGTAAGAAGATTTAACTCTTCTGCAGCTTTTATATAATTTTTCATCATGTACTTGGTCTTTGGAGCAGAAATATTTACTCTGTAGGCACCTTCTTCGTCCTTGCCACGGATGACCAAGGTGTCTTTGTCTTCAAAAATATTGTTGATTGTTGAAAATCTAAATTTATTTATCCCAACCACAAGACCGCCTTCGTAGATTCCAGCCAGCACGTCCACCTTTTCACGACCATTTCTAAATGGAAGCTTCTCATTTACATCGTAGAGGGTGACATTGTCTTTCTTGGTAATCTTAGGAAAGATTCCACTGTATAGATTTACAAAAAATGTAAGTAGGACGAGCACCATAAGTATCGGATTTGCAAGCCTTGAGATGATCACATTATCTCTGGTGTAGAGATTATAGAGAAAGTAAGCGTTAAAGAACACGATTGCTGCGTAGTAGGTGAGAAGATTTAAATTTAGCCTCGTCTTTCTCATTGTAAGACCCTTTAGAGTCATAATAGGAGTGTAGTTTACGATTAGTTGGTATGTAGTTGTTAAGAACATGTAGTTTACAAACATCCACAGAATACTCATAGCCGTCGTGCTTTCCATATAAGGACTCTTTCCGAAATAAAATTCCGCCGCAATAGGTATAAGTATGGAAATCACTCCAAATGCCAGATTGCTCTTTCTCGAATTTTCTTTTTCTTTATTTAATTTTTCTATAGAATTATTTTTGTTGTTTTTGTTATTTTTATTGTTTTTATTGTCTTTCATAGTAACCTCCAATAATATTATAGCATGATTGCTACACTTTTGAGGACAAGGAATTCTTTTGAAACATTTACCGAAAATAAAATAATAACAGACTGACAGCCCTAGAGGTTGTCTTTTTTACTTAAATGGTATTAAATAATATTATTAATAGATTGGAGGACATATGAAAAAAGATTTTACAAAAGAAATAGAAAATTTAGACGAAGTATCATATAAAGTTACTCAAAACAGCGGCACAGAAAGACCATTTACATCACCACTTAACGAAGAATATGGGGAAGGAATCTATGTGGATATCGTCTCTGGAGAAGTGCTATTCTCATCAAAGGACAAATTCAACACCGGCTGTGGTTGGCCATCTTTTGCAAAACCAGCAAAAGGAGTAGAGCTTGAAGAAGTGCTAGACGAAAGATACGGCATGAGAAGGATAGAAGTTAGATCCAAGGAAGCAGACTCACACCTAGGCCACGTATTCCCCGATGGACCAAAGGAAATGGGAGGACTTAGATACTGCATAAACGGTGCAAGCCTTAGATTTATAAAGAAAGAAGACATGGAAAAAGAAGGCTACGGAGAGTATTTGGAACTATTAAAATAACTCATTTGAAAAATATTTTATCTTTTTACTTGTGTTATAATTCAAATGAGGTGTTTCATGAAAAAAATTAGCTTAACAAAATTATTTTTTACATTTTTTAAAATAAACGCACTGACCTTCGGCGGAGGCTACACAATCGTTCCAATAGTAAAGGACGTATTTGTAGAAGAATTAGAAGCCATAACAGAAGATGATATGCTAGACATAGTTGCATTGGCACAGGGCGGACCAGGAGCAATGGCAATCTCCACATCCATACTTACAGGCTACAAAGTATGCGGCCCAATAGGCGCTGTGGTTGCGCTTGTTGCATCGACCTTGCCATGTCTAATCATTCTATCCTTGGTGGCGAAATTCTACACAGAGTTTAGAGAAAATTTCTTCATCTCATCGGCACTGATGGGAATCAGCGGCATCATCTCTGCAGTGCTCTTTATAACCGTACTTAGAATGTCAAAAGCAGCCTACAAAAAACATCCAGTGTTTTCATCCATAGTCATGGCGATAATATTCTTTGTGGGCATGTTTGCAAAAGTGGACACAGTCTACCTCATAATAGGATCAGCACTCTCAGGAATAATTGTCTTTGGAATAGGAGGTAGATCATGATACTAAAACTATACCTTATATTTTTAAAGATAGGAATGATGGCATTTGGAGGAGGATACGCAGTAATTCCACTTATAAATGAATTCGTCGTCAAAGAAAATGGCTGGATGACGCCACAAGAATTCCTGGATTTAATCTCCATCTCACAGATGACCCCAGGACCAATAGCCATAAACTCAGCCACATTCGTAGGACAAAAGGTGGGAGGCATCGTCGGAAGCATCTTTGCAACAGCAGGAGTAGTCACATTTCAATTTATACTGATGATGATACTAGGGTACTTTTTATTCTCGAAAAATAAAACCTTCAAGCTCCTCGACTGGATGCTAAACGGAATCAAGGCAGGAGTGGTATCACTAATACTTATAACAGCGATCTCCCTATTCTTTGAATCAGTCTTTCCAAACGGATTTAGCATAGCGAAAATAAGCATTCCAGCAGCAGTGTGCTTCGTCTTAGGCATCGTGCTCTATTACAAAAAAGTCGATCTCTTAAAACTAATCGGCATGGGAGCAGTACTAGGCATCGTACTAAATTATTTTATAAAGTAGGTGACAAATGAAAATAGCAGTAGTTGGACTTGGACACATGGGAAAAGCCTTGGCAAAAGGATTTGCAAATGTAAGAGAAGTCTCAGTATATAATAGAAGAAAGATTAAATTTGGCGGCGAAAACATAAAAGTTTATGACGATCTAAAGAAAATCGTAGAAGAAAATGACGTAATCGTTCTTGCAACGCCACACACAACCTATAGTAAAATATTAGAAACAGTAGAAGAAGTAAAAACCGACAAGATATTTATATCAGTAGCGCCACAGATAGGATCTAATGAGCTAAAGAAGCTTCACGACAAATTTATGATCTTAATCCCAAACACCCCAGTTGCCATAAACGACGGAGTAATGGGAGCAACAAACGTGAATCTATCGGAAGAAGAATATAGAGAAGTGATTAAAAACTTTGAAGCCTTGGGAAAAGTTTACGACTTAAGAGAAGAAGACACCATGCTTCTATCAGTAGTAGCAGGATGTCTACCAGCATACTTCTATATATTTATGGAAGCAGCAGCAGACGGCGCAGTCCTAAGAGGCATGGAGAGAAATCTAGCAACAGACATGATCACAAGGACAGTGAAGGGATGCTGTGACGTAATCCTTAAAGATGTAGAAGAACTTGGAAAATTAAAAGGAAAATCCACCACCCCAGGAGGACTCACCATAAAAGGAGTCCACGCACTGGAACGTGGCGGATTTAGAAACGCAATAATCGATGCAATAAATGAAAGTAGATAAAAGTTTAAAAATTTAAGCGGCATTAAGCCGCTTTTTTGTTTGTAGAGAAAAACTTTTATATAAATTTCTAAACTAAATTATTCCCACTCAGCCGTCAGGCGTGGTTGATTATAAATTTATATTTACATTCCGTAGCGGAAGCAACCTGCTTCCATGCCGATAGGCTCTGTACGGAATATTTTTGTTGATGAAAATAAATTATGTAAGAGCTGCACCTCCACACAGTCACCCTGAGCGGAAGAGCCGTAGGCTCTGAAGTCGAACGGGTATAACCCTGGTGAGGTCAAGTTTGGATGACAATTAATATAAATGTTTTACGTAAAACGTGATAATTATTATTATTTCATTTACAAGACTTCTCTACAGAAGTTAGACTCATTCAAATCCATTACTATTCCCTTTCCTCTTTCTGTTCTTCATACAAGAATATTTCGTTCACAGTCTTTTTAAAAAAATTCGAAATCTTGATGGCAAGTTCAAGGGTCGGATCGTACTTGTCATTTTCAATTGCAATTATGGTCTGTCTCGTAACTCCGAGTTCATTTGCCAGATCTTCCTGCCTAAGTCTCGCATCTTTTCTAAGCTTCTTAATAATATTTTCCATGCTATTTTCTTAAAATAATCCAAGATCCCATAAAGATGATGATTGCAGTTAAAGCCGCAACAATAGATAGTGCTTCTAAAAACTTGTTAGGCTCACTATATTCATCGTCTCCAGAAACCATATTATTTTTTATTTTAATGCTTGAAAAATTTGCAATGGTGGTTATAAGGCATAGAATTAACACCGGAACTATTTCAAATTTTGCATCTTTTGCAATAGTTCTATAAGAATTAAAGAGAACCCATATAGAAAGGACTAGAACCGCTGTCTTGTATCCCAAACTTTGAGAGCGAAGTAAAATACTTCTGTCCATCTCGTCAATTTTTTTCATTTGATTTCCTCCTTTTGATAATGTAAAGATATCTTTACATTTATTGTAGATCCTGAAAAAAATAATGTCAATATATCTTTACATTTTTTTGTAATTATATTTTAAATGTCACCTTGATGGTATTTAAATCAAATGCTATCAGCAGACTGTTTCAACCAATCGGCTACGCTTCTTGAGCTAATTCCGGCACAAATACTAAAACTCACTTATTCGTCAAGTTAGGTGTAGACGCATAGCTTCTCTACATACAAGTCATCCTGAGCGAAAAAGGCGATAGCCTTTGGAGTCGAAGGATCTATCCTTAATTAGGTCAAGTAAGACTTGTTAATTTAAATGCTATCCGGATAGCATCTACGTTTTTTTAACGCTTTACGTAAAGCGTGATAATTATTATTTCATTTGCCAAGACTTTTCTATAGAAGTTAGACCCATTCGACTCACTTCGTTCGCTCAGGGTGACTGTAGTTGGGAGAGTGTGATTATGAAAAGTTGCACAGATGAGTTAAATATAGGTCAGATCCTTCGACTCGGAAATAAATTTCCTCGCTCAGGTTGACTGCAGTTGGGAGTTCATTGTAGCGTCGAAGTCCTAACCGAAATCTCTGATTTAGTTGCAGGTCTTGTGCATAGTTCCAAAGAAGCCAAATAAAATGGAGGCTGATTTGCAGAACTCGACTGCCCAGCTGTGGAAACAAAATGCTTCCACTACAATGTATTATTTAAATTTAAATGCTATACGTATAGCATCTAATTATTTTAATGCTATACGTATAGCATTTCCATTAAAAAAAGCTCCAGATTTCTGTGGTGACCCCATAAAGTTGGACCTAATACCAGGACT
>CABTWG010000012.1 GCA_902488455.1 uncultured Peptoniphilus sp. | reverse complement strand
TAGTCCAACTTTTGGGGGTCAGTTCATTCTCTGAAGCTTTCCATTTTTAATCTTAACTTTATTTACTTCTTAACTTAATCCTATTATGCGTTTGGATTTACACCTAGTTTCAATGTTTCATATTCTTTAAGTGAGCTTTGAACTACCTTGTAAAGTCCAAATACCCCAATTATGTTAGGGATTACCATCATTGCGTTAAACATATCTGCAAGTTCCCAAACTAGGTCTACTTGGAACATTGTTCCTAAATATATAAATATTAATGCTAATATTCTATATACTCCTAATCCTTTTTTACCAAATAGATATATTATGTTTGCTTCTCCATAGAAGTACCAACCGATTATAGTTGAGAATGCAAAGAAGAATAGTGCTACTGCTATAAATGCAACTCCTATATGTCCAATACCTATTTCAAATGCTTTTTGTGTAACTTTTATTCCCTTTAGTCCGTCAATTGTATTTGCTCCTGTTGATATAATTACTAGTGCGTTGATTGTAAGAACGATAAATGTATCTATAAATACACCTACGATTGCTACTAGACCTTGGTCGCATGGATGGTTTACTTTTGCTACTGCGTGAGCTTGTGGTGTTGAACCCATACCAGCTTCGTTAGAGAATAGTCCACGTGCAACCCCATATCTAATTGCTTGACGAACAGTTATACCTGCAGCTCCACCTAGTACAGCTTGAGGATTAAATGCACCTACGAAAATTTGTCTAAATGCGTCTATTGTTGCTCCGCCATTTTTAACTAATATTATAAGTCCACCGATTATGTAGAAAAATGCCATAATAGGAACTATTTTTTCTGTTACAGATGCGATTCTTCCTACTCCACCGATGAAGATAAATCCAGAGATTACAACCATTATAAGTCCAACTGCCCATGCAGGTATATTTATAACGCTTGAGAATGCTTGTCCTATTGAGTTTGCTTGCACAAGGTTACCTATAAATGCTAAAGCTATTGTTATAAGTATTGCAAATAGTCCTGCTAAGAATTTAGAATTTAAACCATTTCTTAGATAGTATGCTGGACCTCCTGTTACTTGTCCATCCTTAACTACTTTGTACTTTTGTCCTAGTACTGCTTCTGCGAAGATTGTTGCCATTCCGAAGAAAGCACTGATCCACATCCAGAATATTGCTCCAGGTCCCCCTGAGATAATAGCTGTTGCTGATCCAGTTAAGTTACCAGTACCAACTTGTCCTGCGATTGCTGTTGCTAATGATTGGAAAGAACTCATTCCATCTGCACCAGCTTTTTTTCCTTTTAAACTAAAGCCGGAAAAAGCTTTCTTAAATGCTAATCCAAAATCTCTTATTTGGATTCCTCTAAGTATGAATGTGTAAAAAATACCACATCCTACTAGAACTATCATCATAGGTACTCCCCAAAGTACGCTATTAATGGATTGTACAATTGCTAATAATTTGTCTTCCATGTCTTCCTCCTTATTATTATGATACATTCATTATACCTTTATCATGTTAAATTTTCAACAATAAAGTAAAAGGTTTTCACCGGCTATTTTACACAAAGTGAAATCAAGAATTTTTTCAAGTACATTATGGCTTATTCAAATGATTTTATATATTTGTGTTTAAAATATTTTATTTTATTATTTTTTTAATATTTTTGTTTTCTTTAAAATTTTTGCTGATTTATAGTATCTTATGAGTATTTAACAAAAAAATCGGCACGTTTAATGCCGATTCTTTATTATTAGAATTTTATAAATTGACTTATAAAGATTACGATTATAACCACTGGTGAAATATATTTTATACTTATCTTCATCCATGTTCTTATAAATTTGTTCTTTATATTTGCTGCATCCATTGCGTTTTCAATTCCCCACACATATCCTGTAAATAGGGCTATTAAAAGCACTCCTATTACTAGGATGTAGTTTGATTCTACATTGTCTATAAAACTAAAGAATGCATCATTATTAACTGATACATATGCTATTACTGCTACGATTAAAAATGCTATTAATAATGCCTTTTTTCTAGGTATATTAAACTTTTCGCTAAACTGTCCTGTTATTGCTTCTAACACTCCAACTGAAGATGTAAAAGCTGCAATATAAAATCCAAAGTAGAATAAAACTGATAATATATTTCCATATGGGATTACATTAAATGCGTTTGGTAGAGTCAAAAATGTAAGTGAAACTCCTTCTCCCGGTGTAAGTCCTGTTGCAAATACTATTGGAAGTATCATCATTCCTGCAAATATTCCTGCAAGCACAAGAGCTCCACATATAATTGCAGATGTCTTAAATATATTTTCATCCTTCTGTTTTATATATGATCCAAAGACCATTGAGCCGAGCATTGCAAGTCCTAGTGCAAAGAAAGCTTGTCCAAGACAGGTGATTACAGATTTAATTGAAAATTTGCTTGGATCTGGAGTGAATAAGAATCTTAGTCCTTCTCCTGTGGTATCGAGGCTTATTGCATAAAATATTATGACTGCCATTATTGCAAATAGCACTGGCATAAGTATCTTAGACAGTCTTTCGATCCCGTTTTGGATTCCAAAGATGATTACAACCGCATTTAGGGCCAAGTTCACAATAAAAAATGTATAGACCTTAGTCTTATCCGCGTTGAAATCATTAAACAGATTCACGATCATATCCTTATCTAGGCCTGCAAATCCTCCCGTTATTGAAAGTGATATATATTTTAATATCCAAGCGTAGATTGGTGCTGTGTATCCTACTATTAGTATTGCCGCTAGGGTATGTAGGTATCCTGCGTAATACCATTTTGTTCCTGGGCTTAGAGTTTTGTACGCATCTATTGCAGTTCTTTGAGTTTTAAACCCGATGGTTACTTCTGCAGTCATAAGTGGAATTCCTATAATAAGTATTATTGCAATATACATAAATATAAATATGGCTCCACCGTTTTCTCCGACTACGTATGGAAATCTCCAAAGGGATCCGATTCCTAGTGCAAGGCCTATAGCCACCATGATAAAACCGAGTATCGAGCTAAATCCTTCGTTGTTTTCTTTCATAAAAAACCTCCTTTTAATAATTATATACTAAAGGAGGTATTTTAAAAATATTTTAATTAAATCTGCGACAATTAATTTCACATTGTTTCTTTCATTATTTTGTTTTCATAGATGGTGAATGCTACATTTATTACAATTCCTGCTATTGCTGCTAGTGATAGTCCTGATAGGCTGACCATATCGGTGATCTTTATTCCTATATTCAGTCCAAAGTTTGGTCCAAGACCTATAATGATTATGCTTGCCATTGTTATTATATTTTTTAAATTATAATCCATTTTTGAATTCTTTATGGTTTTAAATCCTACAAGAGCGATCATTGAGAAAAGTATGACTGATATTCCACCCATAACTGCAGTAGGAATGGTTTGTAAAAATCCTCCAATATATCCGACGCAACCTAGGATTATCGCAAAGACTGCTGCAAGTCTTAGAACTGATGGATCATAATTCTTTGTAAGAGCGAGCACTCCTGTGTTTTCTCCGTAGGTTGTGTTTGCAGGACCTCCAATCATACCTGCAATCATCGTTGCAAGTCCATCGCCAAGTAGTGTTCTATTTAGTCCTGGATCTTCCATAAAGTTTTCTCCAACTACTTGGGAATTTGTTGTTATATCTCCGATGTGTTCCATAAATACAGCTATTACAACCGGTGCTATGGTAAATATTGCGCCGAGGCTAAACTTAGGAAGAGTGATTGGTGGTAGTCTTAAAAACTCTGCACTCTTAAGTGGTGTAAGATCTACTATTCCAAGTCTTAGACTCAAAAGGTAACCGATGGTTACAGATATTATAATTGCAAGTTGTTTTGTAAAACCTTTTGAAAATCTCGTTAAGAGAACGCAAGCTGTAAATGTAACGATGGATGCGATATAGTTTGAGCTTGCCATCGAAATTGCAGTAGGTAGAAGATTAAAACCTATTACTATGACCATAGGACCTACTACTTGAGCTGGGAAATACTTGGTGATTCTATTTACTCCGATTTTTTTAATAAATAGAGACAAGATTACATAAATAAAGCCTGCCACCATAATCCCTCCTTGAGCGTATGCCAAAGAACCATAGGATTTAGCGACAGACTGAATAACTGGTATAAATGCGAAAGATGAACCTAAAAAAACAGGTACCTTCTTTTTCGTACATAAGTGAAAAATAAGAGTACCTATCCCTGCGCACATTAGTGAAGTTGAAACATCAAACCCTGTTAAAAGGGGAACTAAAACAGTAGCACCAAACATAGCAATCATATGTTGTAGAGCTAGCGTTACTTTTTTTATAGATTTTGTAACTTCTATAGATTTAGAACTTGAATATGTTTTTTCCATGATAACCTCCTAGACATTTTTATTAATTTTACGCCTCTTTTAGATAAATTTCAAGGGGAATTTTAAATAAATTTCCTGTGGTCTGTTTTTTTGTGATATACTCATTTTGAGGCGGAAACTATCTATCTAACATATGGAGGCAGTTATGAAATTTAGAAGAATAGCATTTGCTCTTCTACTTATGCTTTCATTAATTACTACTAGCTTAAGTGTAGATGCGAGAAGCTTTGACAACAAATCACTTAAAACTGATACGTCAAAAGGCGACATCTATGTAGTTAACGGTGAGTACAAAAGATTTGAGCAAATCAAAAAAACTTATGGAAAAGACTTCGACTATCCAAGGTCAATCGATTACGATGACGGACAAGTCGAAGGTACTCTTTACGCAATAGGAATAAACTACGACAATTATTATGTCAATGGAACTGTAGAAGTTACCTACAGAGGAGAAGTTACCTGGTACAAAGGCTATCCAAAAGACGGCGCTTTTAGTGTCGAAGATTTAAAAGCCTTGAAGGGATACTATATAGTATTTATTAATTCTTGATAGATGTCCGCCTCAATTTCTATAAAAAAGGACCCCGAAGTCTTGCTCCGGAGTCAAGGTGAATTATTTTCTATTATTTTATCTTTTCTATTATTCTAAACTTAGTTTCAAAGCCTTCTGTTGTTCCTGTAAATGAAGATTCTTCTTTCGCAAGTTTATTCATCTCATCTACGATTTCTTTAAACTCAGGAAGTTCTCTCGTCTTATTGTCCAGTTCATCGATTCCCTTTTGTTTAAATTCTTGTAGCTTTTCGCTAAATGTCTTCATGGCTGTGTCGATTTCTACGCTTCCATTTTCAAGTTTTATGGTGCCTTCGTTAAGTGTAGTTATTCCATCGCTTAATCTTCCGATTCCTTCTCTCATTGGTTCTAATCCTTCTGTTTTAATCTTTGGAAAATCATTTAGCATTTTGGATTTTTCTTTAAATTCATGAAGTCCGTTAGAGAGTTCGTTTGCTCCTGAATTTAGTTTTTCAGAATTGCTATCTAGTTCATTTATTGCTTGGGCTAGTTTTTCTACTCCGGCTTCACTTTCTTCTGTGCCTGCCCTTAGCTTTTGTGAACCTTCCTTTAGTTGTCCAGTTGCATCGTCAAGTTTAACTAGTGATTCACTAAGTTTATTTAATTCGGATAGATCCATTCCATTATTTACTTCTGACATTCCTTTTTCAAGAGATGCATCTATCGTTTGGAGTCCTCCAGAGATTCTGCCTGTTCCAGTTTCCAATTCATTTAGACTTGAAGAAAGTTTTTCCATTCCTCCATTTATTCCATTTGAAGCTGCCGCAACTCTACCCATATTTGTTTGTAATTCTTCTATTTGTGAAGATATATTTCCGAGGCTTCCGCTTAGGTTTTGAAGTGATTCTAGCTTAGATCCTACACTCTTTGTAGATCCTGCGATGCCTTGTGCATTTGCGCCTATATTTTGAGATGCTCCTGCAAGTATCCCAATCGCTTGTTGTACTTGTCCTGTAGGATCTTCCACTTGACTTAGGATTGCTACCGCGTTTTGTACTTCTGCCAAGTTATTTCCAATAGATGCTGCATTTGCACCTATATTTTGTAAATCAGGTGATACATCTAGGTTTGACATTCCAGATAGATCTGCTCCAGTTATTCCTTGAACTTTAGAGTTCATTTCTTGGATTGCTCCATTTAATGCCGCATTTTTTTGAGATAGTTCGTTTGCACCTTGTGATGCTTGTTTTAATCCTTGGTGAAGACTACTTGCTCCTACGCTTAGCTCTCCTATTCCAGCTTTTAACTCCATTAATTTCTTGGTAAGATTATCTTTTAAGTCGTTTACCTTTGATAGTTTTGAAGATCCTTCTCTAAGCTGAGAAGTTGCCATTTTAAGTTTGCCCAATCCTTCATCGAGATCTTCTGAACCTTTTCTAAGTTTGCCTGCACCGTCAACCATTTTGCCAGTGTTTTCATTCATCTTTCCAACTGCTTCTGTGTATTTTGTAATGCCTGTTGAAAGTTTACTACCTCCGTCATCCATCTTGGCAGCATATTCTGGAACCGGTTTTATCTTTTCTATTACTTCATCAAATTTATTTTCAAGTTCGCCTGATTTATTGTATAGTTCTTTTGAGCCATCTTCTAGCTTCTTGGCTCCATCTCCCATTTTAGCTATCCCACTATTTAGTTCGCCTTGTGCTTTGGAAAGTTTGACAGATGCGTCCACAAGCTTTTGAGAATTGTCTTCTAATTCTCTTACTCCGTCACGAAGTTTGTCTATTGATTCTATATCTAACTTGTTTTGGAATAGTTCATTTGAAATTACCACATATGCTTCTACAGGATTATAATCAACTACATCCATTTCAATGGTGGTGCTATTTCTAAATTCTTCCATTTGAATATCTTCTAAAATGTCTTCAAAATTTTCTTTAAGTCCTGGAGTTAAGACTGTAGTTACTATTTCATTCTTGCCATCTTTTACAACTTTAGAATCTTTTGCTTCTATATTATTTGCTATTTCTGAATCAAAACTCATTACACTTAAAACTGTAAATGGGGCGTATACTTTTTTATTCTTGCCATTTATTTTTTTTATTTCAAATGTTTTATTTTCTGCATCGATTTCTATTTTTAAATGGCCAGACTTACCCTTAAGTTCGCTGGATTTAATTTCTTTGCTATCTAAAAAGTATTTGATATTTACATCTACTGGAAGATCTTTTTCACTCTTTCCTTGGTAGTAGATGTCCTTCTTGTCTTCGTTCCAATTTATAACTCCATTTTCAGGATTTACCTCTTCATCGGTCTTTAGATTTTTTATATTTTCAAGATCAGTTTTATCTTTTGCTCTTATATTTTCTTCTGAATTTAGCCAAACTGATACGGTCTTGTCTCTTATTTCACCGTCGTTTTTAATTACATATACTGTTTCAGATTTATTTATTATGTTTGAGTTTGCAAAAGCTGCTGTTGGAAGCATGATTGTGCATGCGAGAGCTCCAGCAACTACTCTTTTTACATTGTTATTCATTTTATTCTCCTTTAATTTAATCCCTTTGTCGTCTTTTTAATAAATGGAAATGTTACCGATATAATAGCTGGTAAAAGAAGTATAATTACCGTCATACTTATGATTGCACCTCTTGCAAGGAAGGTACAAATAGTTGAAACTATTTCCATCTTTGAATAGATTCCAACTCCAATCGTTGCAGCCATAAATGAAAGGGCTGATGTAACTATGGATTTGGAAGTTTCTTTAACTGCAATTCGAAGAGCATCATCCACTTCACCACTTAATTCATACTCGTGCAAGAATCTATTGGTTAGAAGTATTGAATAGTCAATGGTGGATCCAAGTTGGATAACGCCTATTATTATAGAAGTTATAAATGGAATTGTTTGATTTAAATAGTAAGGAATTCCCATATTTATTTGAATTGCTATTTCTATCGCAAGTATCAAAACTATTGGAATACCTATTGATTTAAACACCAGTGCAATGATTAAAAAAACAATTGCAATAGATGCAATGTTTACAACCTTGAAATCTTTTGAAGATATATCTGTAAGGTCATCTGTAAGCACAGCTTCTCCAGTTAAATATCCATCCTTATCATATTTTTCAATAATTCTTCTAATCGAATTTATCTGCTCTCTAACTTCTGAAGATGCAGTTTGGTATTTAGAATTTACCATTATCATCTCATAGCCGCCTTTTGAAAAATTATTTTTAACTTTGTCTGGAAGCATATCTTGAGGAAACATAACTCCTGTTACAGAATTTGTACTTAAAACAGAATTTACTCCATCTACATCTTTTAATTCATCTATAAGTCCATTTAAATCCGAACTTGAAAGATCATCTTTTACAACTATAAAATGAGTAGATGCCATATCATAATCTTTTTTCATCTTATTAAGGGCAACTATGGAATCGAGATCCTGTGGAAGAGATCTGTCTAAGTTGTAGTAGAGTTTTGTATTTCTAGCTCCATATACTGCAGGAATAAATAATAATATAAACACCATTGCCAATGCTTTTTTATGCTTCATATTAAAATCCGCAAGTTTTTCAAAAGAAGGAAGAAGTACCTTGTGGTTGTACCTATTTACAAGCTTTTCTACTATTAAAAGCATTGCAGGAAGAAGTGTAACCGTAACTATAAGCCCTATCAAGACTCCCTTACTCATTACAAGTCCAATATCTTTACCAAGTCCAAGTCTCATCAGGATTAAAACAATAAACCCTGCAAAAGTTGTAAGTGAAGATGCAAATAGTGAAGATATAGTCTTTTGAATAGCCACATCCATTGCATCATATTTATTATCGTGGGAAGATTTTTCTTCTACATATCTGTGGTAAAGAAAGATCGAATAGTCCATAGTTACTGCCAGCTGAAGTACAGCTGCAATAGCCTTTGTAATATATGAGATCTCACCTAAAAATATATTAGTTCCAAAATTGTATAAAACCGCATATCCTATGGTAATTATAAATACAAAAGGTATCACAGTAGATTCATTGGTAAGAGACAAAATAATAAGCCCTAAAGCCACAGCTAAAAGAACATATATAGGCGTCTCGTTGTCGATGATATCCTTAGTATCTTTTACGAGAGATGAAATCCCACTTAAGTATTTCTCATTTGACTCTATATCTTTGATCTGATCAATGGCAGACATAGTCGTAAAAGAGGAAGCTGACTCGCTAAACTTTACGATCATAAGAGTCGAGCCATTTGCATAGAAGACATCTTTTATATCATCAGGCAAAAACTCTTTTGGGATCATGTCTCCAACAGTAGATGATTTTGAAATCACATCTTCAACGCCATCTATCTTTAAAATTTCTTCACGAAGGGCGTCTGCATCATGATCCGACCCCTCCAAAATAAGCATCCCAGTGGCTGCATTTTTAAACTCGCTGTCTAAAATTTTTTGACCCTGTGTAGACTTTAGATCGTCAGGAAGGTAGGTCAAAATATCATAATTTACTCCAGTCATTTTATAACCGATAAAAGACGGAATAAGAAGAAAACTCATCACCACAAAAACTAATTTAGGATGATGAGATATAAATTTCGTAAATTTTTTCATAACACCACTCTATCTAAATATTTTTTCTAATATTTTATAAATTATGGGCTTCATTTCATCAATCGTTAAAACACAATCATCATTTAGAGAGTATTTACAAGTTGAAATGACAATATTAAAAGTAATAGAAATTATAAATAACTTTTCAGATTCAGAAAGCTTAACATTAAACAGTGAATCGAATCTACTAAGTATAAATTTCAAAGTATTGTCGGCTTCTTCGAATCTGTGATCATTTTCAACCTTTGCATATAAAGCCCAATTTGCGTTTCTTGAAATCAAATCTAAATCAAGAGGTCTATTTAAAAGTTCATCAATAATATAGCTAACAAAAGAAATATATCTATCAGAAGCATTATCACCAATACACTGCATCTCTGCTTGGTAAATTAAATTTGTAAGAATATCTAGAACTATTTTTTCTTCGAGGCTTTTCTTGTCGCTAAAGTATAAGTAAAAAGTACCAAGACCAAGTCCTGACCCTTCCATGATATCTCTAATAGATGTCTTGTCTATTCCCTTCTCGCTAAAGGAGTTAAGAGCCGCATCTACAATCGCTTTTTCATTAATTTTTTTCTTTTCCACATCAAACCCCCAAATCTAATTTTTATTTTATTGAACAATTCTCATTGACAAAAATCATATTACTACCTTTTTGAACAGCCTTCAATACGATTTATTACTTTTTAAAAAAATTTTTTTCTATTAAAAATATAAAAAAGCTTAAAATACTTATTTCATAAGCTTTTCATTGACAAATTATCATTTCATTGTATATAATTTTAAGATGGGAAAGGAGGGAAAATAATGAAGAGAACTTATCAACCAAAAAACAAACAAAGAAAAAGAGAGCACGGCTTCAGAGCTAGAATGAGAACTAAATCAGGTAGAGCTATAATAAGAGCTAGAAGAAGAAAGGGAAGAAAGAAACTTTCAGCATAATGCAAGAAATTTTAAAAAAAGATAGGGATTTTCAAAAGGTCTATAAAAAGAAGAATGTAACTGGAAATAGAGTCTTCACCATGTTTATAAATAGAAACAACCTTCCTATTACTAGGGTAGGATTTGTAATTACGAAAAAATTTGGAAATGCAGTTACTAGGAATAAATTTAAGAGAAGACTTAGAATGATTTTAAGAGACTATAATCTAAAACCTGGATATGATGTGGTCCTTATATTAAAGAAGGATAAATCCTACATAGATTATAGTGAACTTAAGAGATCTTTTGAACATGTTCTAAGAAAGAAGGGTCTTATTTGAATAGACTAGCTCTTTTGTTAATTAAATTTTATCAAAAGGTTATATCGAAGTATCTACTACCAGGTAGACACTGTAGATTTGAACCCACATGTTCTGAATATGCAAGACTTGCTTTTACTAAGTATGGTTTTTTTAAAGCTTTGTATCTTAGTACCTATCGTATACTTAGATGCAATCCATTCTGTAAAGGTGGTTATGATCCCCTTCCATAAGGAGAATAAATGAGCACAATCAGTAAAATTTTAGGTATCTTTTTTAGATTTATCTATGATGTCCTTGCAAAAGGATTTCCAGAACCTAAAAATATTTCTTTCTTTGCTATCACGATAATTATATCCACTCTTATAATTAGAATTTTGATGCTACCTATTGGGATTTCTCAAATGAAAAACCAAAAGAAGATGGCTGAACTTCAACCAGAACTTGAAAAGATCCAAAAAAAATACAAAAGTGATCCTCAAACTATGGCTGCTAAACAGAGACAACTCTACAAAGATGCAAATTATAATATGCTAAGTGGATGTCTTCCTATGATAGTTCAAATGATGGTTCTAATTGGATTTTATAGAATGTTCTATGATCCAGCAACATATGTATTTAAAGAACCTGGACTATATGACAGCATAGCAAAGAATTTTTTCTATATCAAAGATATAGATATTAAAGATACGACCCTCATTCTGCCAATAGTTGCAGCGGTTACTACATTTTTATCTTCATGGATAACACAAAACTCAACAGCAAATAAATCAACTCAAACAGAACAGTCACAGTCAATGATGAATACTATGACTTTAGTTATGCCTGTTATGATATTTATGATGGGTAGGAATTTTGCATCAGCACTGGTACTATATTGGACGGTTTCAAACATATTCCAAGTTTTCCAACAGCTGATTCAAAATGCTATCATCAAGCGTGAAGTGGAGGGTGTATAATGAATTATGTAATTACTACGGGACGTAGTGTAGATGAAGCAGTAGAAGATGCTCTTAAAAAGCTAAAATTATCTAAAGATGAAGTAAGTATCGAAGTCCTACAAGAAGCTTCAAAAGGCTTTCTTGGTTTTGGACAAAAGGATGCAGCTGTAAAAGTATCCAAAAAAGAAGATACTCAAGATATCTTAAAAGAAATTTTTAGCGAAGAATTTGAATCCGAGAAGAGCAAAAGTTCTAAAATTGAAAACAAAACTAGAAATAAGGAAAAATCTGAACCTAAGTTTTCTAAATCTGAAAAATCTAGTAGCGAAGATATAAAACCTTCTGCTACAGAAAATATAGAAGAAACTAAAACAGAAGTAGAAGAAGTTAAAAAAGTTAAATTAGAAGAAACTTCACAAACTTTTAATGATGAAAATGAAGATTTAAAAGACGAAGATATTGTCGAAGAAGAAAAAGAAGTTACATTCGACATTGAAAAGTTCACCGAAATTTCTAATGAATTTATCTATAAAATATTAAAACCACTTGAAATTAAGTACAGTACAGAAATATCTATGGATAAAAATGTACTAAATGTAAACATATTAGGTAACGAAAAAGATCTTGGAATAGTGATTGGCAAAAGAGGTACAACCCTTGATTCAATCCAATATATTTTAAGTCTAATAATAAATAAACACTCTGAAAGTTTCGTAAGAGTAATAGTTGACTCCTCTGGTTACAGAGAAAAGAGAAAGAAGACTCTTATAAACTTGGCAGAAAAAACTGCAAACCGCGCACTTAGAACCGGTAGAGCTGCTAGACTTGAACCAATGAATGCCCACGAAAGAAAAATAATCCACGAAGCTCTAAAAGATTTCGACGGAGTATTTACTCATTCAGAAGGTCAAGAACCTAATAGAAGAATAGTGGTACAAATTAAAAAAGAATATTGAGATAATTTTTACATTCCCTAGTTAAACTGGGGAATTTTTTTATAAAATTTTTGATTATTTTTTCCACATCCAGGTCTTTACATTGTTGATAACTTACCATTTATTTGATAAAATATACATAGTTATAAGAAAAAGTTGTGGATAGAAAATTACTTGTTGATATTTTGGAGTTATTAACAATCTGTGTATAAAATGTTAATAAACTCCTTTTTTAAGCTTAATATTTTATATTTATTAGCAATAATAAGAATTAACTATATTATTTTTCCACAGTTTACTTATCAACAGCTGTTAATATTTAAAATTATACATAAAATATTTAACATCTGTGGATATGTTTTTAACAATTATTTTTATCAACAGGGAAAATTTTAAAAATGGAGGAAGTATGGAACAAGATATTTCAAAAATTTGGGAAAATTTTATGAAACTCCTTAGACAAAATTCTCGAAGTGAAATTTCATTTTCAACTTGGTTTCAAAGAATGGTGCCCAAAGAAATAGACAAGAATAATAATAAGTTTATTATTACTGTGCCTAACGAATTTATAAAAAACTATCTGTCTAATTCTGATTTGAATATGAAACTACTTTCTAAATGTATGTATGAAGCATCTGGAGTCGCTTATGACATCGAGATCTTGGCAGGAGATGAAGAAGAATCAAATGAATCCCACGAAATAGAAGATGCTTTTGAAAAATCTAGACTAAATCCAAAGTATATTTTTGAAAATTTTATAGTTGGAAAGAGCAATGAGTTTGCCCATGCAGCTTCACTTGCTGCAGCGGAATCTTATGAAAATCCAGAAGCTGCTCATTCCAATCCACTTTTTATCTATGGTGGTGTAGGTCTTGGTAAGACTCACCTTATGCAAGCTATAGGTCATTTCGTCCTTCAACAAGACATTTCAAAAAATGTTTTGTATGTTACTTCTGAACAGTTTATGAATGAACTTATAGATTCTATAAAAAACGGTAGAAACGAAGAATTTAGAAGAAAATATCGCTCTGTAGATCTACTCTTAATAGACGACATTCAGTTTATAGCTGATAAGGAATCTACACAGGAAGAATTTTTCCATACATTTAATGCCCTTCACGGTGCAAATAAACAGATAGTTTTAACATCAGACAAGCCACCCAAAGATATAAAATCCCTTAAAGAAAGGCTTGTATCCCGATTTGCATGGGGACTTGTGGTAGATATTGGACCACCAGATTTAGAAACTAGAATAGCAATCTTAAGAGCAAAATCAGATAGTGAAGGTTTCGATGTACCTGAAAATGTAATAAACTACATCGCAGAAAATGTAAGGAGTAACATCCGTGAGCTTGAAGGAGCTCTTACGAGAGTGAAGGCTTTTTCAAAACTTACAAAGGGTGTAATTACAGAAGATATTGCTAAACAGGCTATAAAGGACATCTACAAAGTAAAGACTGTAATAGTTGTAGATGCTAAGAGAATAAAAGAAGTAATAGCTAAAAATTATAATATTACAATCGACGATCTGCACTCTTCAAAAAGAACTGCAAATATAGCTTTTCCAAGACAGGTAGCCATGTATCTCACAAGATCTCTTACAGATCTTTCACTTCCAATGATAGGTCAAGAATTTGGAGGAAGAGATCATACTACAGTTATGTATGCAATTAATAAGATCGAAAAGAGAATCAAAGAAGACGCAGAATTTAGTATAGAGATTCAAGGCTTGATAAAAGAGATCAAAAAATAATTTGTGGATAGATTTACACTTTATTAAAACTTTGTCCACAACTTATTAAATAGAATTTATTAATAAAATGAGTGGCTAGGTATAGTTTTCCACATACTAACAGCTACTACTACTATTACTACTAATTTATATATATTGGAGGAAATATGAAATTTAGAGCTTCGAAACAAGAATTATCTAAGCATATTCAAATTGCACAAAGAGCAGTTTCATCTAGAACTACTATGCAAATCTTAGAAGGTCTTCTTCTAATTGCAAAGGACAACACCCTTACAGTGATAGGAACGGATACTGATATAACTATTATAAGCACCATGGCTTGTATAGTTGAAGAAGAGGGAGAAGTTGTAGTTAATTCTAGACTATTTGGAGATATCATTAGAAAATTAGAAGATTCATTCGTAGATATTAAACTTAATGATTTAAATCTAAATATTGTTTGTAAAAACTCAGAGTTTAATATCAATTGTCAAAGTGCCAAAGAATTTCCTAGAAATCTAAACTTTGAAGATGAAAACTCATTTACTATGAAGGAAGAAGATTTAAAAGAGGCTATTAGAAAGACCACTTTTGCAGTTTCAATAGAAGAAACTAGAAAGATCTTCACAGGTGTATTTATGGACTGTAAAGAAGACATATCCTTTGTAGCACTTGACGGATTTAGAATGGCTCGTGAAAGAGTTGGTATAAGTACTAAACCATCAGAATCTATAATCCCTGCAAACCACTTAAATGAACTTCAAAAGATATTGGGAGATGGCGATGTTAAAATCACTATTGGTGAAAGAAAGATACTTTTTGAAACCAATAATACAAAGGTCTATTCAACTCTATATAGTGGAGAATATTTCAATTACAAAGACCTAATTAGAAAGACTCATACCACAGAAGTTAAAATCAATAGAGAAATGTTTAGAACTAGTATCGAAAGAGCATCTCTTTTAGCTAAGGAAGAAAGATCCAACCTAATTAAGTTAAATATCGCTGATAATAGAGTTAAAATATCATCCAACACTGAAGTTGGAAATGTAGAAGAAGTTTTGGAATGTGAAATAAATGGTCCAGAACTTGATATTGCCTTTAACTCAAAATACTTACTAGATGGTATAAAGATCATGGATGAAGATGAAATCGTACTAAACTTCACAGATTCAATAAATCCACTTATCATTAACGAAAAATCCTATACCTACTTAGTACTTCCTGTAAGGCTTGCAAATTGACAGAGATTAAATTAGAAGAAGAATTTATAAAACTGGATTCACTCTTAAAGCTCACCCTTGGAATTTCTGGAGGAATGGCAAAGGTCATAATCCAAGATGGCGAGGTAAAAGTCAATGGTGAAGTTGAGACTAGAAGAGGAAAAAAGATTTATAAAGGAAGCACAGTAGAAGCATTAGGAGAAGTGTTTGAAATAGAATGAAGTTAAAATCTCTTCAACTTATAAATTTTAGAAATTATGAAGATTTAAAGATTACGCCTAGCGAAACTCTAAACCTATTTGTAGGGAAAAATGCTCAAGGTAAGACCAATTTAATAGAATCTATAGCAGTCTCTATAAGTGGATCTTCCTTTAGAACCACAAAAAACACAGAGATGATTAAACTAGGAAAAAAAAGCTCTAATATAATTTCTGAAATTGAGAAGAAGGGACGAGTAGAAAAGAGATCTATCTATATAGATTCTTCTGGAATGAAACATTCCATAAATAATAAAATTACTACTTTAAAAGATTTTACCAAGAATTCGGCTGCGGTAATCTTCAAACCTGATGATCTATATATAATTAAAAATTCTCCATCGGATAGGAGAAAGTATCTCGATGAAATAATTTCAAATATAGACTCTGTTTATAGATACAATTTAAATTCTTACAAAAAGATTCTCTATGAAAAGAATAAGGCTCTAAAAATGAGGTCAAACGACACGCTACTAGATATCTACGATAGACAGCTTGCGAAATTTGCCTCGGAAATACTTATAAAGAGGCTAAATATCATAAAAATTTTAGAGACCTATTCAAAAGAGTATTATAGAGAGCTTTCTGGATGCGATTTTAAAATAACATATCTATCCACAATTAATCTTAAAAAGACTAGAGAAGAGTTGGTGGAAGAATTTTTAGATGCACTTAGATCGAGAAGACACATAGATAAGAATAAACTATACACAAGTATCGGACCTCATAGGGATGATATAGATTTCAAAATAAACAATATTTCTGTCAAGAGTTTTGGATCCCAGGGAGAGATAAGATCTTCTATATTGGTTTTAAAACTTGCAGAATTAAAATATATTTTAAATGTTTTAAATATAACTCCTGTACTACTTTTAGACGATGTACTATCGGAACTTGACAGCACGAGAAGAGATGCACTTTTAACATCGATAAAAGGAATACAGACATTTATCACAAGTACTAATTCAGAAATCATCGATTCATATATTAACGATGATTCAAAAGTATTTATGATTGAAAATGGAAATTATAAGGAGATAAAATGACGAATAATAGACATTATGGAGCTGGTGATATCCAAGTCTTACAAGGTCTTGAACCTGTTAGACTAAGACCTGGGATGTACATAGGCTCAACAGGTCCAAAAGGACTCCACCACTTAATATATGAAGTGGTAGATAACTCTATTGACGAAGCACTACAAGGTATGTGCGACACAATAGAAGTTACAATTTTAAAAGATGGCTCTGTATCCGTTAGCGACAACGGATCTGGAATTCCAGTGGAAAAACATCCTCAAACTGGCAAGAGCACTGTTGAAACAGTGCTTACAATACTACACGCAGGAGGAAAATTCAAAGAAGGAGCCTACAAAGTTTCTGGAGGACTTCACGGTGTAGGTGTTTCTGTTGTAAACGCCCTATCAACCAAACTTATAGCAGAAGTTAAAAGAAATAAAAAATTATACAGACAGGAATTTTCAAGAGGTATTCCTCAAACTGAACTAGAAGTTGTAGAAGAACTAAAAAAAGATGTAACTGGAACAAAAATAACATTTTATCCAGATTCAGAGATCTTTGAAACCATAGATTTTGAATTTGAAGTCTTGGAAAAGAGATTTAGAGAGATGGCATTTTTAAATAAAAATGTAAAGATAATCTTCACCGATGAAAGGATAGATAGACAAGAAATCTTTCACTACGAAGGTGGAATCAAATCCTTTGTTGAATATATAAATAGAAAGAAGACTAAGATTCACAAAGATGTAATCTATTTTGAAGAACTATCTGAAAATACTCAAGTAGAAGTAGCTATACAATATACTGATTCTTATTCAGAAAATGTACTTACATTTGCTAACAATATTAATACAGAAGAAGGTGGAACTCACCTAAGCGGTTTTAGAGCATCTGTAACTAGAACTATAAATGACTATGGTAGAAAATATAATATTATAAAAGAAAAGGAAGAAAATCTATCTGGAGATGACGTAAGAGAAGGAATGACTGCGATAATTTCAGTTAAGATTCCAAATCCACAGTTCGAAGGACAGACTAAATCCAAACTAGGTAACTCTGAAACGAGAGGAATAGTGGACGGAGTAGTTTCCAATGGACTTACTGCATTCTTAGAAGAAAATCCAAAGGTAGCTAAGGTTATACTTGAAAAATCTCTCCAAGCTAGACGTGCAAGAGAAGCAGCTAGAAAGGCAAGAGACTTAACTCGTAAGAGATCAATCCTAGATTCTATGACTCTACCTGGAAAACTAAAAGATTGCCACGAATCAGATATATCTGTAAATGAAATCTTCTTAGTCGAAGGGGACAGTGCGGGAGGTACTGCAAAAGACGGAAGAGATTCCAATATTCAAGCAATCCTACCACTTAGAGGTAAGATTATGAACGTTGAAAAGGCAAGACTTGATAAAATTTTAAACTCAGACGAAATAAAAGCTATGATCACAGCATTTGGAACTGGAATCGACAAAGAGTTCGATATAAATAATCTAAGATATGGAAAGATAATAATCATGACGGATGCCGATGTAGACGGTGCCCACATAATGACACTTCTATTGACATTCTTCTTTAGACATATGAAGCCACTTATAGAACATGGTCATGTATATGTAGCTAAACCACCTCTTTATGGAGTTAAGAGAGGGGAAAAAGTTATGAGATACTGCTATGACGATGAAGAACTAGAAAGTGCTTTAAATGAACTTGGCAGAGATAAAAACTATAAAATAGCTAGATACAAAGGTCTTGGGGAAATGAATGCAGAACAACTTTGGGAAACTACCATGAACCCAGACAGCAGAATCCTTTTAAGAGTAAATATAGAAGATGCAATTGATGCAGACGATGTATTCTCAACTCTAATGGGAGTGGACGTAGAACCTAGAAGAGAATTTATAGAAGAAAATGCAAAATATGCAGAAAATATAGACGCGTGAGGTAACTATGATAGAAAATATAAATGAAAATGGAATAATAGACGTAGATATATCCAAGAAGATGCGAAGTTCCTATCTTGATTATTCAATGTCTGTAATAGTTTCTCGTGCACTACCTGATGTAAGAGACGGACTAAAACCTGTTCACAGAAGAATAGTCTATGGGATGCAAACCCTCGGAATAACTCCAGATAAATCATATAGAAAATCAGCAACCCTAGTAGGGGAAGTAATGGGGAAATTCCACCCTCATGGAGATTCAAGTATCTATGATGCGGCAGCCAGACTTGCACAGGACTTCAACATTAGATATCCGCTTGTAGATGGTCAAGGTAACTTCGGAAATGTGGATGGAGATAGCCCTGCAGCACCTCGTTATACAGAAATGAGAATGAGCAAGATTGCTCAAGAAATGCTTCGTGATATAAACAAAGATACTGTAGATTTCGTACCTAACTACGATGAAAGAGAAGTAGAACCATCAGTACTACCATCAAGATTTCCAAATATTCTTGTAAACGGTTCAGCAGGTATCGCCGTAGGTATGGCTACCAACATGGCTCCACACAACTTGGGAGAAAGTATATCAGCTGTAGTCGACTACATCAATAACGAAGATATAGAAATAGAAGAACTTATGAAATCTATAAAGGGTCCCGACTTTCCAACAGGAGCAATAATCCTAGGTAAACAGGGAATCATTGATGCATACAAGACAGGAAGAGGAAAAATCCAAGTAAGAGCAAGAGCCGAAATAGAAGAACATAAGGGCAGATATAAAATCATAATTACAGAGATTCCATACCAAGTAAACAAGAGTAACTTAATAATAAAGATAGCAGATCTTGTAAAAAACAAGAGTATAGAAGGAATTTCAAATATAAGAGATTTATCTTCACATAAAACAGGAATCAAAATAGAGATAGATCTAAAGAGAGATGCAAATCCAAATGTGGTACTAAATAATCTCTACAAAAACACTCAGATGCAAATCACATTTGGAATAATAAACCTCTGCCTTGTAAATGGCGAACCAAAGGTTCTAAACTTAAAAGAAATCATCGAATACTACGTTGAACACCAAAGAAACGTAGTTAGAAGAAGAACTCAGTTCGACCTAGAAAAGGCAGAAGCAAGAGCTCATATAATCGAAGGACTAAAAATTGCCCTAGATAATATTGACAGAATCATAAAGATAGTTAGAGAATCATCTGACGACCAAGAAGCAAAGAACAAATTTACAAAAGAGTTTGGACTTACAGACATACAAGGTCAAGCGATTCTAGATATGAGAATCAGAAGACTTACAGGACTAGAAAGAGAAAAACTAGAACAAGAATACCAAGATCTTATAAAACTAATAGCAAAATTAAAATCCATCCTTGAAAATAGAAAACTACTAGACAACACAATAATAGAAGAACTTGAAGAAATAAAAGAAAAGTATTCAGATCTAAGAAGAACAGTCCTTGCACCAGATGAAGGAGATATCGACTCAGAAGATTTAATCGAAGAAGAAGATGTAGTCATAACCCTAACAGAATTTGGTTATATAAAGAGGATGCCGGAAGGAACCTACAAACCACAAAGACGTGGTGGCACAGGAATTTCAGCTCTTACAACTAGAGAAGAAGACTTCGTAAAAGATATCTATATAACATCAACCCATGACACAATAATGTTCTTTACAAACTTCGGAAGAGTATATTCACTAAAGGCATATGAAATACCAGAATCAAGTAGACAGGCAAAGGGAACAGCAATAATAAATCTACTAAATCTCGAAGGAGATGAATACGTAACAGCAGTAATCCCAGTAAGAGACGTAGATGAAGATGCAAACCTAGTAATGGCTACAAAGAATGGACTTATTAAGAAGACTTCCTACAGTGAATTTAAAAACATCAGAAAGAGCGGACTTATCGCTATAACTCTAAGAGAAGGAGACAACCTAATAGGAGTAAGATTAACATCAGGTAGAGACGACATAATGATAGTTACTAAAAAAGGAATGTCTATCAGATTCTCTGAAAGTGACGTGAGAAACATGGGTAGATCTGCAATGGGAGTTAAGAGTATAGATCTAAAAGAAGATGATGAAGTAGTTGCATTTGAAATACCGCAAGACGATAAATATCTTTTAGTAATTTCTGAAAATGGATTCGGAAAGATGACGAAGATGACTGAATACAGAAAACAAAATCGTTCAGGAGTGGGACTTCTAACCTATAAGGCAACTAAAAAATCTGGTAATCTAGTCTCAGCAAAAGTCCTCGATAAATCAGATGAAATTATGATCATAACAGTATCTGGAATAATCATAAGAATCGGCTGCGAAGGAATAAGCACAATGGGAAGACACACCACTGGAGTAAAACTTATGAATATAAAAGATTCAGAAGTAGTGTCAGTAGCAAAATATATAGGAGAAGAATTATAATGGCATTTGAAATACACTCAAAAGTAGAAGATAATTTAATAATATTTCCAGTAGGAGAGCTAGACATATATCAATCAGAAAATTTCAAAAATGAAGTTCTATCTCTTTACGAAGAAAATCCAAAAGATATAGTATTTGACTTTGAAAAATTAGAATATATAGACTCAACAGGACTTGGAGCACTTATCTTTATATACAAAAACGTATTTGAAAATAACAAAGTAAAGATAGAAAATGTAAATCCAAACATCAGAAAACTATTTACCATAACAAAACTAGACACTATGTTTATAATAGGTGATTAGATGAATAAGTTTAAATTAGAAATACCAGCTTCAAGCAAGTACTTTAGCTCAGTAAGATTATTTATATCAGGTATACTAACAGTAGAAGATCTCTGTTATGACACTATAGAAGACATAAAGATGGCGGTGACAGAAGGATTAAATATTTTAATCTTAAAGGGAAATAGAGAAACCATTGAGTTAGAATTCATACTGGAAGAGAAAAGTATGACCACCATCATTAAAGACTTCGACGTAGAAAGAGACGAACAAAATGAAATGGCGTTTATGGTACTAAAATGCCTAGTAGATGAAGTTGAAATAGAAGAAAATAGACTTCTAATTAAAAAAAGCTGTAATGAATAAAGAAGAAAGAAAAAAAGAAAGAGAAAGAAAGAGAAGAGACTTCGAAGAGTATAACAGGACCAAGGACCCAGAGCTAAGAGAAAAACTAATAGAAGACAATCTCTATATAGCGGAAATCCTTGCGAAGAAATACTACGGAAGAGGAATTGACTACGATGATATATATCAAGTGGCATCAATAGGACTAATCTATGCAGTAGACAGGTACGATCCTTCGAAAGGATTCGAATTCTCTTCATTTGCAACACCGACAATAGTAGGTGAAATCAAAAAATATTTCAGAGATAAAGGTTGGACCATAAGAGTACCGCGAAGAATCCAAGAATTATCCAAAAAAATAAATAATGCAAGGGTATACCTTGCACAAAATCTTCAAAAGGCTCCAACTGTAAAAGACATTGCAGAATATTTGAACACTACAGAAGAAGAAGTACTAGAAGCCATAGAAGCATCGAGGGTATATCAACCACAATCATTAGACATAAGTTACGAAAATCAAAGCGACGACAAAGAAGTAAACTTGGCAGATATAATAGGACAAGATGAAGAGTATTTCGAAAAAATAGAGATGAACGATCTAATGGAAAGTCTTTTTAAAAATCTAAACGAAGTGGAAAAGACTATACTGGTTGAGAGATACTTCAATAGAAAGACTCAAGTAGCAATAGCAGAACAGCTAAATATATCTCAGATGACAGTATCAAGAATAGAAAAAAAGGTGCTTGAGAGACTAAAAAAAGAAGTAGAAGGAAAAACAATGGGAGAAGTACTATGAATAGACGTAAATTCTTATTATATTTAAATAAAATAGTATATATATTTGAAATATTAATATCAGTATTATTAATATTAGGAATATTAATATCAATACCAGATATAGTTGCATACTATGGAGCAATACTAAAATCAGATAGTATAGTTGGATACGATCAATTTAAACAATTCCTAGACCACGTACTACTACTTGTAATAGCAGTGGAATTTGTACTACTGATGACAGCTCACTCAGACTCAACCATAATCCACCTAATCATGCTAGTAGTAGCAAGAAAGATGCTTATAAAATCAGATAATATGATGGATATCCTTATAGGAGTAGTCTCAATAACAATACTATTTGCAGTTAGAAAATTCCTCATGACATCATCAGTAATGGATTCAATATTTACAGGAAGCGAAAACAATTTCTCTGCATCTACTGAGATAGAAGAGATAAATAAACTTGAAAACTATCAAATAGACGATAGAGGTTACAAAACACTAGGAGGTCTCGTGTCCAACCTAGTAAAAGAAAGTGGATACGAACTTGAAATGGGCACCATGGTAGACGACGGAGAATATATTTACGAGATAATAAAAATCTCAAGCAATGTAATAGAAACCATCTCCATAAGTAAAATTTCAGGATAAAATAAACAAGGAAGAAAAGATGAGTAATACACTAATATTAATACTAGGATTAACACTGCCGGGACTGGCAACGGGAATAGGCGCACTTCCAATCTTCTTTGCAAAAGAAATAAAGAGAGGCACCATGGACATGCTACTAGGAGTAGCAGCAGGAGTAATGCTTGCAGCCACATGCTTCTCACTAATAATTCCCAGCATAGAATTTGGAGGCTCGGATCTAAAGGCAGTCTTAATAACATCACTAGGTATATTTCTAGGAGCAGTAATGATCGACATGATAGATAAATACGCTCCTCATGAACATTTAATCGACAAGAGAGTCGAAGGAAAAAACACAGACTCACTTAAGAAAATTTGGTTATTTATAATAGCAATAACCATTCACAACTTTCCAGAAGGCTTGGCAACAGGAGTAGGATTTGGAACAGACGATATAAGTAATGGAATCGCAATAGCAGTAGGAATAGGACTTCAAAATATGCCAGAAGGTTTGGCAGTAGCACTTGCACTAGTAAGAGAAGGCTACAGCAAGAAATATAGTTTCTTAATAGCGCTTGTAACAGGACTCATAGAACCAGTTGGAGCAGTGCTAGGATATGGACTGGTATCAATATTTAATCCAATCCTTGGAATAGTGCTAGCCCTTGCAGGAGGAGCGATGCTCTTTGTAATAAGCGATGAAATAATACCGGAGACCCACTCAAATGGCTACGAAAGACAAGCCACCTACGGAATAATAATCGGATTTATAATCATGATGATAATGGATATAACACTAGGATAGAAAATGACCCTGAAGAGATTCAGGGTTTTTTTGATATGATAAGTTGTAAAAAAAGTCGTAAAGAGAAATATATTTAAAATTTTGATAATTAAATATGTAAAAAACTGTAGCCCAAAGCAGCTACAGTTTTTTTGAAGAATGAAGTTTGAAAATCTCATTAAATATTTAGTTTAAAATTATTATTTAACTAAATCAAAGGCATCTTGTGGAACATATACAGCTCTAGTGCTGTAGATAGTAAGTCCTTTAAGTTCAACTTTTTCACCGTTTTTGATTGCGTAGTTTTTAGAAACAGGAAATACTACTTTGTCATCTCCCTTAGTAACTACAGCTTCGTAATCATTTTCACCCTTTCTAACAAACTCTACCTTAGCTCCCTTGTCTTCGAAGCCTTTTCTAATTGGTTGATAAAGTTCTTCAGTTAACTTATCTAAATCTAGATCAAGTATGTCTTCAAGGTATCTTCCAATTTGATAATTGTGAACCGTTCCAATTAGTCTTTCTGCCTTTTCGGATGTTGAGTAAGAATAAAGACCTATATTTCCACCAACATGTCCGCCAGTTGTCCATGTAATATGGCTTCTTGCTGATATAATTCTTCCCATTGATGAAACAATATCTTTTTCATTTTTTATTAAATTCATCTCTTCTTCTGTCAAATCTTTGATGCCAAAGTGTTTTGTCATTACATCTTTTACATTTGATTTATCTTCTTTAACTTCTTCTGCTGCCTTAGTTACCGAAATTTTTGCTGATAAAATTAAGTCTGTAAATTCATTAAGAGGAGTCTTATCGTAACCCTTAG
>CABTWG010000011.1 GCA_902488455.1 uncultured Peptoniphilus sp. | reverse complement strand
GTCACCCTGAGCGAACGAAGTGAGTCGAATGGGTCTAACTTCTGCAGAGCAATCTACGCAAATGAAATTGTTCTATAAATAAGCAATAATTTTGTCACGCTCTACGTAGAGCATCAAAAATAATCTAATGCTATCTGGATAACATCAAACTCATTACTATTCTTCCCACCTTCTTCGATAATTTCTATCAATTCATTTCAAGAAACACCCTTTCAAAAAAAATAAAAAACTGACTTAATATTCTTAAGCCAGTTTTTATTTTCTTCACTATTTACTTAATAATTCTGCTCCTACAAATTTAGAACTCTTGTAAGGATCTTTTGTTGTTCCTTCTCCATCGGAGTATTCGTATTTTATAAGTAGAATTTCGTCTCCAAATCCTTTTCTGATATCGGTGATTATGTTTTTCTTTTCGTTTACGATTTTTACGAAACAGTCTTCTTTTCTATTGTATATATATTGTTCGCCTGTTTCTCTATTCATTATCGTTGGAACAAAATAATCTTCTGACACGTCTTGACCGTAGACTGCAAAGTCATATAGATCTTCCTTATCCTTTGGAACTACTAAGTATAGCTCTTCTAGTTTTAATTTGTCTGTAAGTTTATATAGGATAATTCTATTTTCTGCCGGTGCATACGCCATGATAAATCCTGTCGGTTCTGAGTCCAGGATCATTAGTCCTTCTACGTTTATCTTGGAGATTCCATTTTCGTCAAGTAGAGCATACTTTCCTTCTTCTTTTTCAAATGTGTAGCCTTTACCTGCGATTTCTTGGTAGAATCCTCCTTCTAAAGGTTTTGAAAATTCTTTGTTTTCTATATTGTATAGAGCTGTGTAGATGCTTTCTCCATCCTTGGTTGGCATTTCAAGCGCCACATTTTTGTCTGTTATCATGATTCTTCCAATGAAGACTTCTTTTTCTTTTATAAATTTCTTTATTTCTTCTGTTAGTGGAACGTCTGTAACTGTTCTATCCTTTATATTTAAGATTTTAAATCCATCTTGAGGTTTCTTGACGTCTGCAAAGACTGCATAATTTTCTGATTTGTTTAGTAGATCTACATTTCCTAGATCCACCTTTTCTCTTTCTCCTGTTGCTAGGTTTAAATAGAAAGTTTCTTCTCCTTTGGTTGCTAGGACTGTTTTGTCTTCTAGGTATTTTATTACGAATACTTTTTCCATCTCTTTTTCTGATACTTCTATGTACTCGTTTTTAAATCCCATATCATCAATTGTCTTTATAGCTTTCTTATAGGTTTGAATTCCTTTTTCTGTTTCTATTGTTGTAGATTTTACTTGATGTGATGTGTTCTTATTGCCGCATGCTGTCATAAATAGCATTAGAGCTGCCAGCACAATTATCTTTATGTTTATTTTTTTCATTAGTCTTCCTCTTTGTTTATTAGTTTTTCAAATTCATCGCAGATTTTTCTTTCGAAGCTATCCATGTAGCTAAGTGCCTTTTCTCTTATCGCATCTGAAATTGTGTAGTACGCTTCTGCTATTGAGCCTACTATTGCCGCCAAGGTGTCCGAGTCGCCTCCTATGGAGATGGCTGTTCTTATTGCGTCTTCGAAATCTTCTGATTCTAAGAAGATATATAGAGCTTCTGGCACTGTCCCTTGGCAGGTTTCATCGAAGCCATAATTTTTTACCAGGTCTTCGTAGTTGAAGTCCAAGTTGTAATATTTTTCCATTTCAGCTTTTATTTCTTCTTTGCTGCTTCCTTTTCTCGCCATAAATATTGCAACTGCTGTCGCTTCTGCTCCCTTTATGCCTTCTTCGTGGTTGTGGGAGACCTTTGTCACTTCTCTTGAGAGAAATTTAACTTCTTCTATATTTTTTCCAATATATGCCACTGGGCTTACTCTCATGGCAGATCCATTTCCAAATGAATTATATGGAACAGGCTCCTCTAACCAATATCTAAACCTGGTTCCGTAGCTCATATGCGGATATTTGTTTCCGATTTCAACCATTCTTAGGATTGCATTCGCTTCCAGTTCTGTCTTTGGATTTATTTCGCTTCCAAATTTATTTTGTATTAATTTTAATTTTTCTTCTGAGATTTCTCTCGATAGATTTTTAAATCCTTCTTCATTTCCTGTTTCTAATGTGTCCATTAGCGCTTTCGCCACTGCCAAGGTCATGACAGAGTCGTCTGTTAGCTCCATATTTTCTTGGAAAAATTCAAATTCCTTGGTCTTTATATTGTCAAATTCGTAGATTGATCCGACTATATCGCCTATGATTGCTCCTAACATACTTCCTCCTATTTTATTATTTCTAAGAGTTCATCTATGCTGTCTATTCTGTAGCTTGCGTCATTTCCTTCTTCTGGTTTTCCATATCCGTAGTTGCAGAAGATGGTGGTCATATTGTTTTTCTTTCCGCCAACCATATCAAAGAATCTATCTCCTACTATTGAATATGGCGCTGGATAATCATTCATTACAGATTTTAGTATTTCTTCTTTTGGAAGTTCGTTATACATTTCCGAGGTCAAAAATCCGTCGAAAAATCTCTCCAATTTATAAGTTTCTTTCACCTTTTCATAGTATCTATTTCTTGCGTTAGAAATATAAACTAAGGTGTAGCCTCTCTTTTTAAGCTCCATTAGCGTTTCTTCTGTCTTTGGATATAGCCTTCCAAGGCCTCTATCAAGGTTTAAGTTCATCTCTCTTCCAACTATGCCAGAGACGTAGTGAATTGTTTCAAGATCATTTCCTCCCATGACCATCTTCCACATATCGTCGGCGTTGTATCCTAGATAGGTGTGGTAGAGTTCTCTTTCTAAGCCTTTGTGTGGTATTTTATGTTCATCTAAGTATTCTTTTGCCTTATCCAGTGCTGGACCATAGATGTACATGGTCTCGTGGATGGTGCCGTCAAAATCAAAAAATATCGTTCCCTTTTTCATTTATCTCCTTTAAAATCTATTTCAAATTATTATATTCTTATTTATAAAATTTATTATTGTTATCCTAAATCTAAGAAGTTTAGTTGTCTTAGTGCTTCAAACAAAATAATATTTGCAGAATTTGCAAGGTTTAAACTCCTTCCGAAATCTTTTAACATCGGTATCTTTATCGCCTTATCATAGTCTCCAAAGATCATTTCTTCTGGCAATCCTCTCGTCTCTGGTCCAAACATGATGAAGTCTTCGTCTTTAAATTCCACTTCTGTGTAGAGTTTCTTCGCCTTTGTCGTCGCCATAAAGAATCTTCCTTCAGGATATTTCGCATAAAGTTCATCTATATTTTTGTAGATACTTATATCCACCAAGTCCCAATAGTCAAGACCTGCTCTCTTTAAATGTTTGTCGTCTATTGTAAATCCAAGTGGTTCTATAAGATGGAGCCTGCTGTGGGTCAGTCCACAAGTTCTCGCTATTGCTCCTGTATTCCAGTGGATTTCTGGTTCGTATAATACTATGTTTAGTGACATTTTTCCTCCAATATTTCGATTGCACATTTCACTCCGTCAATGGCGGAACTTATGATTCCTCCTGCATATCCTGCGCCTTCGCCGATTGGATATACATTTTCTATTGACGATTTCATGTTTTCATCTCTTACCATTCTAACGGGACTTGAGGTTCTCGTTTCACATCCTGTTAAGACTGCTCCGTCTAAGAATCCTTCCATCTTTCTGTCCATTTCAATAAGTCCTTCGCGAAGTGCTTCACCTAGATCCTTTGGATAAATTTCCCAAAGATTTTCTATTTTAACTCCCGGGCTGTAACTTGGTTTTATCTCACCAAATTCTTTAGTCTCTCTTATTTCTACAAAGTCTTTTGCGAGCATGGCTGGTGCGATGTAGCCTCCTCCGCCTAGGTCGTAGGTCTTTTTTTCAATCTCTCTTTGAAAATACATTCCGTCGAGATTTCCATCACCATAATCATTTTCATCCACGGTTACAACCACTGCGGAGTTTCCATTTTGAAGATCCCTTGCGTGGTAGCTCATTCCATTTACCACCACAGTGTTTTCTTCGCTCATTGCAGGAACCACCATTCCTCCAGGGCACATACAAAATGTGTAGATGGATCTATCGCCTGACTTAGCCTTAAGGGCATAAGACGCCCTTGGCAGATCTTTGTAATGCTCTTTGTACTGAGTTTTATCTATATATTCTTGGATGTGCTCGATTCTAAATCCAACTGCAAATGGTTTGGATTTCATGTCGATTTCTTCGTTCAAATATTCAAAAGTATCTCTCGCAGAATTTCCTAAGGCGAGAACGATGTAGTCGCTTAAATAAGTATCCTTAGAAGTCTTTATGCCTACCGCCTTCTTGTCACCTGTTTCGTCGTAGATAAATTCTTCAAACTTTTCGTTGTAGAAAAATTTAACTCCTATGGACTCCATGTACTTTCTCATATTTATGATTACTTGTCTTAGGACATCGGTGCCTGCGTGGGGCATCTTTTCGTAGAGAATATCTTCCGGCGCGCCGTGTTTAACCAGCACATCGAAGACGTAATGACTCCTCTTGTCCTTTGAACGGGAGGTTAGCTTGCCATCTGAAAAGGTTCCTGCTCCTCCTTCTCCAAATTGGATGTTGGAATCCACATTTAAAATTCCATCCTCCATAAGCCTTTCAACTTCTTCGGATCTTACCTCTATAGGACTTCCTCTCTCGATTACATTTACCTTTGCTCCATGTTCAGCGAGGAAATAGGCAGCGAATAGTCCTGCAGGACCCGCTCCCACCACGGTTACAGTCTTATTACTTCCATCAGCTTTGGTCTCGAAGGTCTCCTCATGAAATTCATCCCAGTCCATACCTTTTAATTTTATTCTGTCGCCTTCTACTAGGACTTGGTAGTTGTGGTAAACTTCCCGCCTTGCATCTATTGAGTGTTTGTATATTTTGTAGGTGAAGTTTTTCGATTTCAGTTTCTTCTCAAGGACTTCTCTTAACTCTTCACCTATATTTACTTTTATATTTCTTATTAATATCATATTGAAACCATCTTCATCGTTTCGTATAGTTTTTTGTTGAATTTATTCTTCTTTCTAAGGGCAGTTTCTATCGATTCTGCAAAAATCCTACCGCCCCTTATGCCTATCGCAACTGATTTATCTTCACTTAGACTTTCTACCGCGAGAACCCCCATGGATGTTGCCATGATACGATCTGCTGGACTCGGACTTCCTCCCCTTTGGATATATCCGAGAATTGTGACCCTCGTTTCTATTCCAGTTAAGCTCTGTAACTCCTCCGCAACCTTGTGTCCTTCGCCAGCTCCTTCAGCAACTAGGATGATGTGGTGTCTCTTGCCACGATTTTTACCCATGAGCATCTTCTTTGCAATTTCATCTAAATCAGCTTCCATCTCCGGCACGATTATGGATTCAGCTCCACCTGAGATTCCTGCATAGAGGGCTAAGTCTCCACAGCTTCTTCCCATGACTTCAACCACATTCGCCCTGCCATGGGCTTCTGTAGTATCTCTTATCTTTGAGATTGCGTCGGTTATAGTTTCAACTGCTGTATAAAATCCAATGGTCGATTCAGTATATCCCATATCGTTATCGATGGTACATGGAATCACTGCGGTGTTGATACCGTGGTCACGAAGAGCCAATGCTCCCTTTGCACTTCCATCTCCACCTAGGACCACGACCTTATCTATATTATAAACTTGTAGTATCTTTACCGCTTCCTCTTGACCTTCCTTCGTTTCAAATCTCTTTGAACGAGAAGTGCCAAGGAAGGTTCCTCCCTTTTGGATGATGTCCGCCACAGAAGATAGATTTAGCTTTTCAATCTTTCCTTCAATCAATCCTTCGAAGCCACCGTAGATTCCATAGACATCCATTCCTTTGTAAATGGAAGCTCTTACCACGGCACGTATGGCTGCGTTCATTCCAGGCGCATCTCCACCGGAAGTCATAACTGCTATATTCATTAAACACCTACTTTACTATAAACTTGTTTGGATCGTTGTCGATTAGAGGAAGCACTTCGTACTTCAGCTCTTCAACTCTTTCCAAATCAATGTATAAATCTCTAATTATTTTAAAAGGGGTCTTCTTATTTTCATCATAAATTATTATTGGATTATTTCCCCTGTACCTTCTGAAAATTCCCGTAAGGGCACGATTCATTCCTTCGTCGAAGTTCTTAACAGCGATATAAAGAGTTCTATTGTCTGATTCTTTTACAGGTGTGATGGTGTTTACAAGTATCTTTGGATCTTCCACCTCAGAGGCACTTATCGTTCCCGTTACAGAGATAACCTCTTCCTCTTCCACCAGTTTTCCGTAGTTTTGGAATACATTTGGAAATACGATAAGCTCAATGGTGCCGAAGAAATCTTCCAATGTGGCGAAGCACATCATCTTGTTGTTCTTCGTTATTAGATTTCTCTTCTGTTTAATTATTCCAGATATCTTTACATTCTGTCCGTTCTTCGGATCTTCAAAAATCTTTGAAGTGTTGGTGCTGCTACTGCTTTCAATGGCGTTTCTATATGGATTTAAAGGATGACCGCTGGCATAGATGCCAAGCATTTCGTATTCCATATTGAGTTTTACCTTTTCATCGAAATCCTTTAAGTTTGGCAGCTCATCTTCATCGGTCTTTTCATTAAACATAGAGAACTGCCCTTTTACATTGTTCTTTATTCCAGATTGGATCGATTCCAATATTCTTTCATAGACAGCAAGGTACTTTGCACGATTTCCAGGTAGGAAGTCAAATGCTCCAGCCTTTATAAGTGATTCAAGAGCCCTCTTATTTATTGCTGATGAGTTTACTTCCACAACCCTTCTTATAAAATCGGTCATCGAAGTGAATTTCTTTTGCTTCCTCGCTTCTACAATTGCATCGATGAAGTTGTCCCCAACATTTTTTACAGCCTTTAATCCAAATCTAACCGCGTCTTTTTCCACGGTAAATTTATTTTTAGATTCATTTACAGAAGGTGGAAGAAGTTTTATATTTAACCTCTTTAACTCTTCTGCATAGAGGGCAACTTGTTTAGGCGAGTTCATAAAAGAACTTATTTGTGACGCCATAAACTCCTTTGGGTAGTATCTCTTTAAAAACGCCGTTCTATATGCAACTACAGAATATGCCACTGAGTGGGATTTGTTGAAGGCATAGTTTGCAAAATCTATCATCAAATCATAGATCTCGTTGGCGCTCTTTTCGTCGACACCATTTGTCAAAGCACCTTTTATGAGCACCTTGCCATCTTCATCTTTTAATCCGTAGATGAAATTATTTCTCTCCTCTTCCATGACGGACATCTTCTTTTTACTCATGGCACGTCTTACAAGGTCCGCCCTGCCAAGACTGTATCCACCAATCTGTTGTACGATCTGCATAACCTGTTCTTGGTAGACTATACATCCATATGTTACGTTTAGAATCGGTTCCAGTGACGGATGAATGTATGAAATCTTAGATGGATCGTGTTTTGATTCTATAAATCTTGGTATTTGAGACATAGGTCCCGGTCTAAATAATGCGTTTGCCGCTACCAAATCCTCGAATGCGTCAGCCTTTAGTTCCTTTAAGAATGCCCTCATCCCTGAAGATTCAAATTGGAAAATCCCAAGGGTGTTTGCGTGTTTGAAAAGTTCTATGACTTCAGGATCGTCAAAGCCTTGGGCTTTAAAATCTATTTCAACTCCATAATTTTCTCTTACCATGTTAACTGCATCACGAATTACAGTCAGAGTCCTAAGTCCCAAGAAGTCCATCTTAAGTAGTCCAAGCTCCTCAAGCTCAGTCATATTAAACTGGGTTAGAAGCTGTTCGTCAGTCCTTGCAAGAGGAACATAGTCGGTTACATCCCTGTTTGAAATTACAACTCCGGCTGCGTGGGTGGACATATGTCTTGGAAGTCCTTCCACCTTTAGAGCCGTTTCTATAATCGCCTTTACCTCTTGGTCATCTCTCATTGCATCTCGAAGTTCCTCGGACATTTCTAAGGCTCTTTTGATGGTTATATTTAATTCTTGTGGAATCATCTTGGCAACTTGGTCCACCTTTGAGTAGGAAATATCCATGACCCTTCCCACGTCTCTTATGGCTCCTCTAGCCGCCATGGTTCCGAAGGTGGCTATCTGTGCCACATGATCCTTGCCATACTTTCTATTTACATATTCAATTACTTCTTCACGTCTTTCGTAGCAGAAGTCAATATCTATATCTGGCATGGAAACTCTCTCAGGATTTAAAAATCTTTCGAAAAGCAGATCAAATCTAAGAGGATCCACGTCTATTATTCCAAGTCCATAGGAAATTATTGATCCAGCTGCTGAACCTCTACCTGGGCCGACCATGATTTCATTTTCTTTTGCATAATTTATAAAATCCCAAACGATTAAAAAGTAGTCCGTGTAACCCATGGAGACGATGGTTTCAAATTCAAAATTAAACCTCTCCATGATTTTTTCATCTAGTTTTTCGTATTTTTCTCTAAGTCCTTTAAGTGCAAGCTCCTTTAGATATTCGTCGTTGGTGTATCCTTCTGGCACGTCGAACTTAGGTAGATGGTAGTTGTGAAACTCAATAGTCACATTGCATCTCTTTGCGATTTCGTAAGTATTTTCTATCGCATCTAAAAAATCAGGAAGAGCCTCCTTCATTTCTTCTTCGCTCTTTAGATAAAATTCATCTGAAGGAAACTTCATTCTCTTTTCATCTGATAGAATAGCTCCCGTTTGGATGCAGAGAAGCACATCGTGAGCATTTGCGTCAGATTTTTCTAAGTAGTGGATGTCATTTGTCGCAACAAGAGGGATTCCAAGCTCTCTATTTAAATTTCTAATGTGAATATTCGCTTCAAGCTGTTCCCTTATTCCATGATTTTGAACTTCTAGGAAGAAATTCCCTTCGCCAAAAATATCTTTGTATTCGAGGGCAGCTTCCCTTGCAGCTTCGAAGTCCCTATCAAGAATCTTTCTTTGCACTTCACCTTGAAGACAGGCAGAAAGGGCGATGATACCTTCGCTATAATTTTTAAGAACATTCTTATCGACACGAGGTTTGTAGTAGAATCCGTCCACCCAGCCTTTGGAAACAATCTTCATAAGATTTTCGTATCCCTTATTGTTTTCCGCAAGCAAGATTAGATGATACCTCTTGGAAGTTTTGTCCTTGACATTTAAATCGGTAGAAGAAACATAGACCTCACAACCCATGATGGGTTTTACGCCTTCATCCATGCAAGACTTATAAAATTGTATCGCTCCAAACATATTTCCATGGTCTGTAATGGCAATAGAATCCATGCCGAGTTCCTTTACCCTCTTTGGCAATTCCTTGATCCTAGTAGAACCATCAAGCAGACTATATTCAGTATGTACGTGTAAATGTGTAAACATAAACTCCCTCTTTGCTCCTTTGTTACTTCTATTATATAAAAACAAGTATATAAAGACAAAGATTTCTTATTAAAGAAGAACTAACTAAAAATTTCCAAATTAAAAAAGAGCTTGTCAAAAGCTCTTAAGAAATAATAAATTTACGACTTATTAAATTTTCAAGGCTCTCCATAGCTTCTTCTTCATCTGAGCCTTCTGTCTTGATCGTGATCTCTTCACCTTCAAAAGCACCAAGTGACATGATTCCTATAATGCTCTTGCCGTTGACCTCTTCACCTTCTAGTGAAAGTGTAATCTCAGATTGAAATCTATTGGCAGTTCTCACAAAAAGTGCAGCTGCTCTGGCGTGAAGTCCCTCTTCATTTGTAAGTACCAAAGTCTTAGTCACCATCATTTCCCCTCCTTAAATCATCTGCAATACTTCGTATTTTTTTCATCCGATGGTTGACACCGCTCTTTCCAACCTTTGGGTCAAGAAGCTCACCTAAATCTTTAAGCGAAGCATTTCTATTTACAAGCCTAAGTTTCGCAAGCTCATAAAGAGGCTCGGGAAGAGACTCAAGGCCAATCATAGAGTCAATATACATGATGTCATTTACCTGCTCAATAGATGAATTTACTATCTTTTCTAAATTTGCAGTTTCGCAGTTAACCATTCTATTTACATTATTTCTAGTTTCTTTCATCGCGCGGACATTTTCAAACTCCAAGACACTTCCATTTGCACCTATTACAGTAAGCGCATCTGAAATCATCTCCGCTCCCTTTATGTAGAAGATGAATTTGTCAGATCTTTCAATGATGTTGCCAGAAATTTCATAGTCCAAAAGAATGTTTTTTAAAAATTCTGCAGCGTCTCTATTTGAAAACACCACTTCAAAGTGGTAACCTCGCCGCGGATTAGTAACAGAACCAGCTCCTAAAAAGCAACCCCTTACAAAAGCCTGTTTTGCTTTTGCATCATCTAAGTTCGGAGAAATCTCACTATAAATAGAAATTTCATCCTCACTAAAACAGAATTTCAAAAGTTTTTTAGTAGCATCCTCGTCATTTAAACTAATCGTGTAGATATTTCTTTTAAGTTTAACATTCTTCCTTGCAGTGGCATTTACATCTTCAGAATAAAAAGTCTTCAGATGGGTAAAAATTCTCCTCGCCACCGCTGCGTTTTCAGTGCTAAAGCTCACTACAAGTCCACCCTTTACAATGGAAATAGATCCACAGGTACTAATAAGACCACAAAGCTCAGCGTCGACGATGGATTTGTCCCTTGCGACTATCTTTGCAGCTTCATTTTTAACACTCATAGAAAAACTCATAGAACACCTCAATATAAACTAATACCATTATACAGAACATTTACCTAAAATTAAAGCCTTTTTAACAATTTAACAAAAATTTTGAAAAGGTTTTTATAAATTATAAAAAAACTAAAAATTAAATTCTTTATGAATCTATCAAATAATTTAATATAAAAATATGACCTAGATCACATTTTTGTGAAAATGTGACAATGTTTTCAAGATCATCCACCCTTAGCCCCGTGTTTTTATTTCGATCTTATTAATAGTTATTTGTCTTTTTCCTATAAATATTTTTGTTTAATTAAATATAGGCGATTAAAAACAAAAATTCTTACGATCTATGAAATGCACATTCCTTTTGCGAAAATATTTTGGTTCTCTCAATCATTTCTAGTATAATACCAGTGGAGGAATTTTAATGAATATAAATAGAAATGATTTAATAGATATTTTAAAGGAAGAAGAAATTGACGAAAGTCTTCTTAAGGAAGTCGACGATTTTAGAAGTTTTTACAAGCTTGACTATGATGTTCTTGACCGTGTGGCAAGCCCTAGGTTTATCTACTATGGTAGTGACGTTTGGAACAAGGCAATAACCGCAATTCTCTCTGGTTTTCACATTCTATTATCCGGACCAAAGGCTACTGGCAAGAACGTCCTTTCAGAAAATTTAAGTCTGCTTTTCAACAGACCTATGTGGACTGTGTCTCTAAATGTAAATACAGATGCAGAAAGTTTAATCGGCTCAGATACTTTTAAATCTGGAGAGGTCACTCTTAAGAAGGGTCCTGTCTACGAATGTGCCGAATTCGGTGGATTTGGAATCTTAGACGAAATTAATATGGCGAAGAACGAAACTCTTTCCGTTATTCACTCTGCCCTAGATTATAGAAGGGTCATCGATGTGCCAGGATATAACCGTTTGAAGCTTCACGAAGCTACGAGATTTATCGCAACTATGAACCATGGTTACATCGGAACTAGGGATCTAAACGAAGCATTGGTTTCAAGATTTCTAGTTATTAATATGCCAACAATCGAAAAGAAATATTTGAAGAAGATTTTAAAGGTTGAAGGCGGACTCACTGACGAGTACGTGGAAATATTCTCACAATTTTTTGAAGATCTCGAGGAAAAATCTCTAAACTCAGAAATCAGTTCCAAATCAATAGATTTAAGGGGGCTTATCTCTGCTTTGGAACTTATGAAGCGTGGGCTTAGCATCAAGAGTTCTCTCGAAATGGGACTTATGGATAAATCCTTCGACTCCTACGAAAAAGAAATCGTAATGGACGTTTACCGCACATTGTTTAGCGAAAGTATTAATCCTGGTGATATCTTTGTTAGATAAGATAAGAAGACAGAACCTGGTGTGGACCGTATCGGAGGACTATCTGGCGGAAGGTTTTGAAATCTTCGAGAGAAGTGGTTTCTATGAGCTTTCCCTTATCGCCTACGCCTTCAAGGTCTATGATTTTAAAACTTTTATAGATTTTGCAAAGGAAAATATTTTAAATCTCACCAATAGATTCGACATCATGACCATTGTCTTTCTAATTCTGGAAGAGAATTTAAAGGATGAGCTTCTAATAAAAAGACCGGGGCTTAAATCTTATAGAAAAGATTTTAAATCCGCTGCCATTCGTAAAAATCCCAAGAGTTTCGCAGACGAAATTCTAAAATGGTACTACGAAACAGAGGACGGCTCCTATCCAAGGACTCACGACAATATTGTGGAGATCTTAAAGAAGATTCGCACAGTAAAAGTTAAAAATATTCTCGATTTAATAGATATGCTTCTTGGTATTTTTAAATCCTACTTCCACGTGGAAAATTCTACTTCCATAGAAAAGATAGAAGAGATCGTAGAAAAAGCAAAGAAAAATCCGGAAATTTTAAAATCCAAACCTAAATCAAAGAATTATTTGGAAGACTTCCAACTGGAAAAATATAATATTATGAGCTCCGAGTTCTTTGAAGAATCCTACGAAAATCTAAAGGTGGTCATGGAGACTGTGGAGGGCGAAACTGGCGAAACCGACTTTGAAAAGACGGTAGAGAAACATTTTGGCAAAAATATTTTATCTAAGACTGACGCCCATATTTTGGAAAGCCAAGTATGTACCGGCATCCACAAAGGAATCAAGATCCACATGACCAAGGGAGATTTTCCAAATGAAAGCTACTACAAAGGTCTTATCGACGAGCAGAAGTCTTCTAATAGAGAGTTTTATGAAAAGAATCATCTCACCTACAAGAGAGGAATCACCACCCTAAAGGAGACTATCAAGAATTCTCTTTTGAAAGAGTCGGAGCATTATAAGATAATTTCAAGCTCCGGAGAAGTGGTTCCATCGAAACTTTGGAAGATAGATAGAACTAGCGACAACCGGGTGTTCAAGAAAGAATTTTTAAACGACTATGGAGAGCTTCGTGTGGATATACTCCTTGATTCGTCCGCATCTCAACACGAAAGAGCATCAGAAGTTGCGACTCAAGGGTATATAATTGCCGAGGCACTTTCCGAATTAAATGTAAAGACTCGGGTGGTCGGATTTAACAATCTCTTTAACTACATGGTTTTAAATGTATTTCGCGATTACGAGGACTCCTCTTATAAAAATTCAGAAATTTTTAAATACTATCCTTCCGGCTCAAACAGAGACGGTCTTGCCATAAAGACAATGATTCATCTGATGAAAAAATCTTCTGCAGAGAGAAAGATACTGATTGTTCTTTCCGACGGCAAACCAAATGACGAAGTAAATATAGCAAGTTTCGGAAAGAAGAAGCTGGATGCAGAAGACTATGTGGAAAATATTGCCATCTATGACACCGCCATGGAAGTTATGAATGCAAAAAATATCGGCATCAATGTCCTCGGAGTGTTCACAGGAGAGTTAGAAGATCTAAATAGCGAAAAGATTATCTACGGAAACGACTTCGCCTATATTACAAAGATGAGTAGATTCTCTCAAATCGTCGGACTATTCTTTAAATCCGTGGCAAGTAAACTTGAATAAAAAATATTGACTGTTTTACTTTTAAATTTCACTAAGACATTTTGTTTTAAATAATTTATAGTTAAAACAGTCTTTTTTTAACCGCTTATCCCAATATTTCTACCACTTATCGCAAAACAGATGAAACTGATTTACTAGCAGTCTATAATAATCATTAGGAGGTGGCTATGAAGGTTGAAATAATAATAGATGAATCCCTAGACGAAACTTCCGTCAAGATCTTCGCCAAGGAATATTCTAAAGAGATTGAAAATTTAAGAAATATGCTAGAAGGAAACCCCATTGATAAAATAGTCGCTTTTCGCGATGAAGAAGTGTTCATCCTATCCTTTGATGAAATAATTAGAATCTACGCAGAAGATAAAAATGTATTCGTAAAGACTAAAAGCGGAATTTATAAATCAAGGTTAAATGTTTCTGAATTTGAAGCAAGGCTTGATAAAAACAAATTTATAAGAATCTCTAGATCTGAAATAGTAAATCTTGATTATGTAAAGAGACTCGATTTATCTTTTACAGGTACCATAGCCGTAGAGCTTAAAAATGGAGATATAAGCTATGTCTCCCGTAGAAATCTAAAAGAATTTAAAAGGGTTTTGGGATTATAGGAGGTTGTCATGAAAAATATAGGAGGTTGTCATGAAAAATATAGGAGGTTGTCATGAAAAATATAGAAAGAATTATTAGATCATTTATGATTGGGATTGGTATCGGAGCTTTGATAGAGGCATTTATATCCCTAGGTATCGGAGAAAATATAGTTGGAGTTCCTGAATTTGTAGAAAGTTTAAAACCTGGAAGTGCAAAGATTGTTCAATGCATGATCTATGGCGGTTTCGGATTTGTACCCGAACTTTTCTCAATAATTTTAAAACTTGAAGAAAATTATACTTTATCTAAACAAATTATCCATTTTGCAGGGCTAATTATATACTTTATCGGTGCTGGACATTACCTAAAGTGGTTCGATGGTACAAGAACTCTAATCTACTCACTAATAATGTTTGTTGTAATATACTTAGTAGTTTCTTTTATCTACTATATCTTAGCCAAGAAAACAATTGATGACGTAAATAGAAGATTGGCAAAATAAAAGATATTTTTATTATTAAATCACAAAAGACGAGGATATCCTCGTCTTTTATTATTATCCAATAATCATATTTAATATTAGTAGCGCCACAAGTCCTACCGCCCAGGCGATGGTTGTTGTGATTGACCAGACTCTTATCTGTTCTTTTGGATCTTCTATTCCAATGGTTCTGTTTACAACGTTGAAGAAACTATCGTTGAAGTAACTGAAGAACAGTGATCCAACGCAGGCTGATAGGGTCGCCATAACTGGGTTTACATTTAGACTCGCCATTATCGGTGCGGTTATAGATGCTGCTGTAAGCATTGCAACAGTTCCTGATCCTTGAATAAATCTTATGATGGTTGCGATTATAAATGGAAGCAGAATATGTGGCAAGTTTAGATCTTTTATTATTTCTGCAATGTAGTTGCCCACTCCGCTATCTCTTAACACTTGTCCGAGGGCTCCACCTGCTCCTGTGATTAGGATGATTATCCCTGCAGATTCTATTCCGATTTCCATTACCTTTATAACTTCTTTTCTTTCCATGTGGGATGCAAGGGTAAAGATTGCAAGAAGTAGTCCAATTGCAACTGCAACGATAGGTGTGCCGAAGAATTGGAAAAGTGCATTTGCCTGTCCTGTAACTCCCAAGGCTTTTGAAACTGTGGCAAGAAGAATCAATATAATTGGAATTACTATCGGCATAAATGATTTTGTAGCTGATGGTAGATCTTCATCGAGTTTTACTTCTGCCATGTCAATGCTTTCCATGCTCGCAGGTCTTATCCATTCTCCATCTTCTCCAGGGATTTGGTAGATTTTTTTGCCAAGCCATTTTCCATATGCCAACACTGCAAAAAGCATCGGTATTGCTATAATCATTCCGTAGATGATTACCAGTCCAACATTTGCTCCAAAGATTCCCGCTGCTCCAACCGGTCCTGGTGTAGGTGGCACAAGTGAGTGGGTGATTACCAAACCTCCTGCCAAACAAACAGCAAGACTTACTATGGATTTCTTGCTCGCCTTTGAAAGGGCTTTTATTAGGGATGAAAGGATTACGAATCCTGAGTCACAATAGATTGGAATTGAAACTAAAAATCCTGTGATTGCTAAGGCTTCTTCCTCTTTATTCACTCCAAGTTTTTTTATAAATGTGTTCGCCATGGTCTTTGCAGCTCCCGTTGCTTCAAAGATCTGTCCCATCATTACTCCAAATCCAATTATGATTCCTATGGAGCCGAGGGTTGAACCGAAGCCGGAACTGATTGCAGAGATGACCATGTCCTGTGGCATTCCACCTGCAATTCCCACGAACACAGAAGTTATTATAAGCGCCAAGAATGTGTGTATCTTGGTCTTTAAAATCATAATCATTAGAAATACTATTCCCACTCCAAGTGCGATTAGCATTCTAGTACCGTCTAAAACGAAATTTTCCATATGTCCTCACTTTTATTTATGGTTGAATTTTGGGGCGTACTTCGCCGCAAGGATTACTGCTTCGATCATTGAAACTGCTGATGCTATGTTTTTACCTGCAACTGGATAGGCCGTTCCGTGGTCTACAGAAGTTCTTAAGAATGGCATTGAGTTTGTGATTGCGATGGTCTTGTAGAAATCGTAGGTCTTCGTAGCTATATGACCTTGGTCGTGGTATAGAGAAAGAACTGATGAGAATGTTCCTTCCAGTGCCATATGAAAGACTGAGTCTGCTCCAATCGGTCCAACTACATCATAGCCACGCTTTTGCGCTTCTTTTATAGCTGGTTCAATTTCTTCAACTTCTTCATATCCAAATAGTCCGTGTTCGCCACAGTGAGGGTTAAGCCCTGCAACAGCCATAGTTCCTTCTACACCAAGCTTCTTCATAGCTTCTGAGCATCTTATGATATAGTCAAGAACTCTGTCGTACTTAACCATTTCAATTGCCTTACTTAGACTTACGTGTCTTGAAAGGAAGAAAACTCTTAGATTATTCACTTCAAACATAGTAAGTGGATCATGAACGCCTGAAACTTCTTCGAGCATTTCGGTGTGTCCAATGTATGGAACTTCTGCTGCTCTTAGGGATTCCTTGTTGATTGGAGTGGTTGCCATTGCATCTAGTTTTTTCTCCATGCAAAGTTTAGCAGTCTTCTCAACGTATTTAAATGAAGCAAGTCCGCATCTCGCATCTACTTTTCCAAATTCGTAATCTGAGTTTACAATATCCAGATCAAGCATATCGATGGTTCCTTCTTCAAACTTAGCATCTTCCACTGAAGAAACTACATTTACTTTTAGTTTTGAGTTTGTTATTTCAATAGCACGATTTATAACGAAGAGGTCTCCGATTAAAAATGGTCTAGCAACTTCCCAAACTCTCTTTTCTTCAAATGTCTTAACGGTTATTTCCGGTCCAATTCCTGCCGGATCTCCTAGTGGTATTCCAATAATAGGTCTTTCCATAATTCCTCCTAATTTTCTTCTACTTCAGTGGATAGTTTATTTAGACAGACTTCCATAGTCTTTGTGTCGCCGACCATTCCACCTTTGGTTACTATTCTTAAATTATCAAAATCTCCTCCGGTTAACCTTCCATATGCAACCAGTGGTTCTAGTTCTTCTCTAATTACAATTCCAGAAGAGTGTAAAAGTTTTACAAGCTCTACTGTAATATCTCCTCCGCTGGTGTAAACTCCTGCGAAAGAATGATTGCTTTTTAAAATTTCCTTTCCGATTTCTCCAAGCCCACTGGAGATCAAGATTGAAATTTCATCTATGGTGATGTTTTTCTCTTTGGATATTTCTTTTAAGTCAAGCCTCTTGTCACCTTCTTCAAAAGGTGTTGTAGTCACAAGCAGAAGATTATTCTCATCTAAGATTGAGTCCGCCTTTTTAACCACATTTTCTATTTCTACATCCCTCTTGCCTTCATCGATGAGATTTTTGGCAGAGACTTTTATGACTTCTACGTCTTGGTTATTTATAATATCTCTAAGCTGTCTTATAGTTATATCGGTTACAGATCCACATATCATAAGCACCTTGCTAAGCAGATTTTCCTTGTCCAGGATAGATCTTGCTATGTGCATAGAAAATGGTCCGGGATCCACTGAAAAGAATTTAATTTTAGAATCAAAGACCGCTCTTCCGATTATTTCCAAATGGCTATCGAGAACTGCATCGAAAACCAATAGATTTATCCCTTCGTCGTAGTATTCCTTAATCAGCTTCGATAGATGACTCGCTCCCTTTTCAATGTCACATAGGTTTATTGATCTAATCTTTCCATTTAGTCCATCTTTTAAAATCTCTGCTACATTGTCGCTTGACACAGGCATCTTAGGATCTCTTCCAGCATCGGTGTTGGTCAAAAGATTTCCATCTACAAGCATGGTTCCATTTATAACAATTCTTTTACTGCTTGGAAATGCAGGGACGCAAATCCCCATATATCCTGGAAGCTCTTCAAAAAAAGCATTTATTTCATAGGAAATATTGCCCCTCATAGTAGAGTCTATTCTCTTCGAATAAAACATAGGCTTAAGGTTCTTCATATACTTTAGAGCTTTCTTCACATGTTCGTAAGCTTTTTCAGGATGAACAGCTCGAGAAAGTGTACTGTAGCTTACCACGTCTATGTCTTTATTTACTTCTTCTGCAAAATCGATCATACTAAGAGCATTAAGCCCAACCTTTTTAAGCAGTGAACAGGTGGCGTTTGATCCAGTAAGATCGTCTGCAATGATTGCAAATTTTACCATATAACTCTCCATAATTGTATTTGCCTTAATTATACCATTTAAGGATCTTCATCTTCAATACAGTCAAGCTTATAATAAGTCTCTACAAAATTTTGGCAAAAAAATAAAGGGGTTTCCCCCTTTGTTTATAATTTATATATTATTTTGTGAAGTTTGGAATATTTGAAATCATAGTTATAAACTCACATCTCTTAAGTCTATTTTGTGGTTTGAAACTTCCGTCTGGATACCCGCTTATGGTTCCATTTGAAACCAAAAGTTCAACTTCGTTTAAATAGTTAATATTATTGTTGTCTGTAAACTTACTTACTGATTCTCTTCCAGTTCTGTAGTTGAAGAAATGAGCCATTACATAGGAAATTTCATCCCTTCTTGCTTCAGTTTCCAAATCTACATTTTCCAAAATATTTACAGGAAGTCTGGATAGAACGAATCTCACATCTTCATCTCCCCAAGTTCCCTTTGTAAATTTTGGATTGCTATTCTTAGCTACTGATAGATTTACTATGCTCTTGTCGCCTAATCTCTTAATCATGGATAGAGCTTCTCTATAGGTTAAAGCTTTTTCTGGTTTAAAAGTTCCATCTGGATAGCCCATGATTATCTGTTCTTTTACAAATCTCTCAATGTTTTTTTCTGCCCAGTGACCTTTAATATCTTTAAGATTTACATTTTTCTTCTCATCTACAATATTTTCTGTCTTGAAAGAGGTGTCCTTTCTCTCAGCAGAAAAATCTTCCATCTTAAGATTGGTCCTTGGAAAATCTGTATAGTGGAATGGATTATTTCCAAAACCTTGAATTCCCTTTTCCAAAACCAATGTATCGTAGGTCTTGTAAGTTGCAACTAGATAGCAATTGTCTAAGCCGTCTAGTGGAAATTCTATCTTTTTATCTCCTGCTTGGATTACCCTTGCATCCCTTTCATATGGAGTATAGATTTTGAAAGTCGCATCAAGATTTTCTGTCTTAGCAGGAATGGTTACGAATTTTCTGCCTTCATGCATATAAAATCTCAATTCTGCAAGAGAGTTTGATGCTTCGTTTAAGAGATTAAATCCTTTATTTTCTTGGATCTGTACATAATCTGATACGTAGGCAAAATCTGTCGCTACAGTTCTATTTCCATTTTTAATCTTAATAAGAGCAGAAGCTTCTACTAAATCCAAATCTTTTTCTGTGAAGTAAACGGTCTTTTCTGTGTCGAATTTTAAATTCATTCTACCGGTTGATTTTGATTTTGAAACTTCTACTTGAAGCTCGCCACTATATCCTTTTGGCAGATTAGGAGTTGTGATTTCGTAGCCACTTTCAGTCTTTTTAAATCTCACCTGAGATGCAAGTCTTCTTACGATATCGTCGTCCCTAGTTTGATAGAAGTCTGACGTACTCTTTGTGTCTTTTCCGACATTGTAGGTTATGCTGTCTGTAGATAGAGTAGTTCCATCAAATGAAACAGACTCTATGCTCATCTTGTATTCTCCACCTAGGTATGCATATCCAAGGAATATCTTTTGATCCTTATCTTCTGTGTTTAAAGTGTTTAGATCGCGAGAGTAACCATCTATATAAGAGGAAATGCTAACCCTAGATTTGAAATTTTTTGATCTCTTAGGAATATTTGCATAGACTTCTCCTCTTTCCACAGTAAAATAAAATCCATCTACATACTTAGAAGAACTTCTGCCGACCATTTCATTCTTAGCAAGTTCAACTAAGTATCTAGGATTCGCTCTCTCTTTTTCTTGTAATTTACTATTTTCTATAAACTTAAGCTCGATCCTTTCCCCAGAAGCAAATGCACCAGAAGGAATAGAAATAAACATGGCTAAAACTAGAAAATATATTATCTTTTTAAAATTTTTCATAATCCACCTCTTACTTAATATTTACCTAATTACATCATTTGTTAAACAAGAGCTAATAATAGAAAAGTAATTTAAGAGTCTATTTATATAAATACAGTTAGGTGGAATTATATAATTATAAAACTAGAGGTTTTTTCGTGTTACTATGCTATAATAAAATAAAATAGGAGGTTATTATGAAGAAAAAATTACTCGTTAGCATTTTGTTTTTAAACCTACTCTTTGTAGGTGTTATGGCAAAATCAGATGTCAATCTATTTATCGATGGCAAACTTCAAGATGGAGATGTCATCATAAAAGAATCTAGAACTTTTGTACCACTTAGATTTATCTCTGAAAATCTTGGCTACAAGGTTGAATATTTCGACGAAACCAAAGATATCAAGATTTCAAATGACACTGATGTGGTTGAGTTAAAGGTAAATTCAAAAGACTTTTCTAAGAATGGCGAAGCAAGTGAGATGGATGTGAAGACATTTTTAAGAAACAACTATACTTTCGTGCCACTTAGATTTATTTCTGAAGCGTTTGGAAAAGAAGTTGGTTGGGATGAACCTTCAAGATCTGTTTACATCGGAAATAAGCCTGCAGAATTTCCAAAACCTGCACCTAAGGTAAGCTCAAATTATGTGGTTAAGGACTATCCTAAGTACGGATTTAAACTACTTGTACCTAAGGATGTAGATGCAAAACTAGAAATAAGACCTGATGAATATATGCAAGGTGTAACAGTTCACTCCAAGTATGTAAATGCGGAAGGTAAAAAGATAAATGCGTATGATGATAATGGATTCTTAGGCTGCTACTACTATACGAAAGAACCCGATATAACTATTGAAACTCTTAGAACATTACTTAACGGAGAAAATGGCTGCGTAGTTAGAGTAAAAGCCCGCAATTTTATGAAACCTTCAGGACCTTTTGCTGATGAAATGAAAAAATCATTTAGATTGTTTGACAAGATTATCCTAGTTCCATCAGGAAACAAAGTTAAGGAAATGGCAGGCACAACTGCAACATTTGACGGAGGTAACTTCATCTACACATTTGGAAATCCAAAAGTAACTGCTACTATAAACGAAAAAGATCTTATGAAGCTTCAACTTTCATTCTACGAAGATGGAATTGAATTCTATGACGTAGAAAATTATAGTTTCGGCGGAAGTTTAAGATGGGTCTACCAAGATGTTGCGACTAACGAAGATGCTTACACAGTAGCTAAAAATGGCAAAATGTTCTTGTTGACTGATGAAGCAAGAGATGTTCAATACGAGGAAAACAAACGAGCATCTTACGATAGAGCACGATCTATTGTACTAAATAATATTAAATTTAAAATTTCATCTGGAGAAAATACTTTAAACGGATTTTCAAAAGGAAAGCTTCAATAGCAGAGAAAATAAATAGAGAAATTAAAATAGCGGCTAGTCCGCTATTTTTTTGTCTTTATTCTTTTCATTTAGTCTATTTTTCTCTATTTTTTTATCATTTTTAAAATTTAATAATTATTGCATGTTTAGTTACTCATATATCGGGTATAAATTAAGCAGAAAAGTAATGAACATTGTTCAACTTTGTTTCAAATAATATTTTTAATACATAGGAGGAGTTATAATGGCAGGTTTAACCAATACAATCGGTCGTAAGACTGCAGAGAAAATAATAGACAGCTCGCTTAACAGTTTTGAAGAAGATCCTCAAAAGGCTATGTTAAAGCTTTTGGATTATGGACAAAAGATGAATGTCTTCGACGATAAAAAATTTGAAGATGCTAAGAAAAATGTAGAAAATATGGACCACAAATGGGTCAAGATGGCATTTGATGTCTATGAACACACAGACAAAAATATTTTAAAACAAACTGCACTTAATGCAGGATATCAAGCTGGACTATATGGATCTCTAGTTCAAAGAAAGATTCGTAAACGCTTGGGCACCAATGTGCCATGGACAATTCTATTCGATCCAACCAGTGCTTGTAATTTAAAATGTACTGGATGTTGGGCTGCAGAATATGGTCACAAACTAAATCTAACCTTTGAAGAGATGGACGATATTGTAACCCAAGGTAAAGAACTTGGCTGCTATTTCTATCTACTAACAGGTGGAGAACCATTGGTGCGTAAGGATGACTTGATTCGCCTTTGTGAAAAACACAATGACTGTGGTTTCCATGCATTTACAAACGGAACTCTAATTGACAAAGAATTTTGCAAAGAAGTTAAGCGTGTAGGCAATCTATCATTTGCAGTTTCACTAGAAGGATTCGAAGAAGCCAACGACTTTAGACGTGGCGAAGGAGTCTTTGACAAAGTAGTTAAAGCTATGGAACTTATGCGTGAAGAAGGTCTACTCTTCGGAATCGCAGTTTGCTATACCTCAAAGAATTATAAGACAGTAACTTCTGATGAATTTTTACAATTCGTTCAAGATAAAGGTGCTCGTCTAGCATGGTTCTTCCACTACATGCCAGTGGGAAAAGATGCAGCTGTGGACTTGATGCTTAAACCAGACCAAAGAAAATATATGATTCACCGTATTCGTGAAATAAGAAAAGATCCTGATGGATTCCAACTATTCCCTATCGACTTCCAAAACGACGGCGAATTTATAAACGGTTGTATCGCTGGTGGTAAAAACTATCTTCACATAAATGCAAATGGTGACGTGGAACCTTGCGTATTCATCCACTATTCATCTGCAAATATAAGAGACACCAGCATCAAAGACGCACTAGCTCAACCTCTATTCCGTCAATATCAACAAAATCAACCATTCAACGAAAACCACTTCAGACCTTGCCCAATGCTTGAAAACCCAGAATTTCTACGCCACATGGTAGAAACATCACAGGCTCACTCAACAGACTTAATCGCAAGCGAAAGTGCAGAAGAACTCTGTGCAAAGTGTGATGCATATTCAGAAGAATGGCGCCCAATGGCTGAAGAAATCTGGAGGGAATACCATCCAGATTGGGATCAAGAAAAAGTAAATAAAAAGGACCACACAATCGTTAGAAAATAATCTCTTTTTCGGCAGCTTCGGCTGCCTTTTTTTATTTTTTGTATAATTTTATTTTTTAATTTCATTCTTAATTCTTATCACTCTTTAATATTTATAAGTGTAATTTAAATTTAATTAATATTTTTAATTTTATAATTAATTTTATTAATTTTTATATTGATTTTTTTAATTTTAGTAGTACAATTAAATTAAAGATGAAAGGAGGAGCTTATGGCAAATCAAATTCCAGGTACTTGCCCTTTCTGCGGCAAGCCAACCGTTGCTACAAGAATCGAATGTAAACACTGCCATATTTCCATAGAAGGAGATTTTTATTTAACTAAGTTTAATCAGCTTTCAGAAGAACAGCTTAAAATGGTTGAACTTTTCCTTGTGAGTCGTGGCAGTATCAAAGAAATGGAACGAATGATGGGGATATCCTACCCAACTGTGCGTAATAAATTAGAGGAAATCGTGGTGGCTCTCGGCTATCCAGAAGATAAAGAGATTTCCCTTAGTCGTTCAGAAGTTTTAGATAAACTAGACAGAGGCGAAATCACTTCCGAAGAGGCTGTGAACCTACTTAAACAAAGGAGGGATTAACTTGAAAGAGCAAGATCAAATACTAGAAATGCTACAAAAGGGAAAGATTAGCGTCGAAGAAGCAAAAGAGCTTTTAAATGCTTTAAACTATGAAGATCCAGTAAAGAAGAATAAAAATGTCATTTCTTTCGACGTGGACAAAGCGAAGGAAGGACTTCAAGATATAGAAAAAAATGTCAATGATTTTATAAAAGGTACATTCTCCACTCTTTTCGACAGGGATTTTACCTTCCAAATCAAAGGCAAGTTTGACCTTTTCCAAAAACTTTTTAAGGTAGATGTTTCTAAAATGGAGAGTCCAGAACTTTTTATCTATAATAAAAATGGATCCGTCAAGTTAGAAGAGACTGATGAAGATGAGCTAAATATAAATGTTAAAGTTTATTACAAAAATATGGAAAATTTCGACGACAGTAGCTTCTTTACTTTTGAAAACGAAGGCGACAAAATTACTTTTAAATCAAAAAAACCAAGTGACAAGGAACAGTTCTATCTCGAAGTGCTTGTTAAGGTTCCAAAAAAAGAATTTTCAAATATTTTAGTTGAAACCACCAACGCAACTATTGCTGCGGAAAATATATCTGCATTAAAACTTGATTTATCCACCACAAACGGAAAGATAAGCCTGAAAGATTCGAAAATAAAAGAACTATCTCTAACCACTGCCAACGGACCGATTACTATCGAAGACACAACCGGTTCAGTGGCACATATAAAATCATCAAACGGCAAGATTTCCATAGAGAATATTACTTTTGATGAATTAAAAGGTGCTACATCAAATGGCAAGATAATTGGTGAAGATTTGGACTTTATCGATTTGAAACTCTATACCTCAAACGGCTCTATCCTTTTAGAAAATTTAATTACAGAAAGACTTAAACAAACTAAACTCGTTAGCACAAACGGAGATCTTTCTATCGAACTTGGAAGTCTTAAACGCAAGGCCAATTTCGATCTTTCCACAACAGCTGGAAGAATCAACTTAAATATTCCTATTGAAATGAAATTCAATACGCAAAAGAACGGCTATTCCAACAACAAACATATCATTGCATCCACAACTCACTTCGAAGAAGGTGAAGATGCTATTGATTTTATCCTCTCAACCACAAATGCCAATATAAATATTGACGATGTTATAAACGTCGACTAAATAGACTAAAACTAAATTCGCAAAATAAAAAGCAACGATTAGAGAAATGAACTGACCCCCAAAAGTTGGACTAACAAACCAACTAAAGGAGGTCAGTTTTTTAATGACAAAATACAAAACAGAATTTAAGGAGAAAGTAGTAAAAGAATATCTAAAAGGAAATGTAAGTTACAAAGACT
>CABTWG010000010.1 GCA_902488455.1 uncultured Peptoniphilus sp. | reverse complement strand
GATAGGTCTTTACCATGAAGACCTCCACCAGTTACTGCTCTTCCCATATCAGAGCCGAGTTTTCTATTAGTTGCTCCAGTATCAACATTAAACCCTCCAGTCCAATCTCCTAATGGATTAATGATTGTCTTCGGATAGATTGACTTTAAAATTTCCGTAGACACATTAGACTGGCAAATAATAAGTTTATCTCTATCGAGAATATATTTCCCATCATATGGGTAGTTCCTATAAATTTCTCTGGATATAGTTGAGAGTTTCTTTTCTTCTTCAGATGTAGGCACTCCTTTAAATATTCCATTATCCCCACATCTAATCTTTTCTTTTTGATTGTTCGATAAGTGAGTGTCTTGCTCTACAATTTTTACATCGGCTTTTACTTCTCCTGCTATTCTCTTAATAGCTGATTTGATTTCTTCAACATCTAACTTGCAGTCCGTTTCTATAATCACATGACAATTTCCATGTCCCAGCAAAACTTCGACTGCAATTTTAGGGTTCTCCTTTTCTTTATATGCTAAATCTACAATTGCACCTGCAATACAATCTGCTTGTTTGTCAGGGTGCTTTGGATTTACTTTTTCAAACATTTAATCACCTTACTTTCTACTCCTTAGTAATTTTTCCATCATATCTTCTCCATAGTCTTCATAAACTTCAGTGCAGTTTTCTTTAACTATGTCATAAATTTCGTACCATAAAAGGTTGGCTGTCTTTTGAAACTGACTAGACATCTGTACAAATGGAGATGCAATAACTCCACCTGTTGTTGGGTGTTTTCCTAATAATCCAAATTGACTTATTGCTTCTTCACATTGAATGTATCTTGCAAAAGCCTGAGAGTAGGATTCTAATAATCTTGGATTTACTAAGTTCTCACAGTTTCTCTGTTTTAACCAACCCCATGTCTCTTTATATATTTCATCCGCACCTAGTGGTATACCATTCTTCTGCTTCGCAGACAGGTAGTCACTAGGTGTTGGCATATCTGTTCCATCAAGAACTGCTCCATCTGGTAAGTCAACTGCATCTATTTCTTCTGGAGTAAATGTTGGAATATCATTCATTAGTATTTCTACTTTTTTACCTTTTTCTATTTTTTCAGCAGCAGGCTGTGGTTTCCCTCCTGCTTTTACTCTTCTTCCACCTCTGTATGTTCCGTCTTTAGCGATAGTATCACCTCCTAGTTGTTTTATTTCTTTTCTCATGTATGTTATTGACTTTGACTAGTTCTATGTTATAATTAATTTAACAGAACCTCTCCACGCTTAATGTAGATTTTCTACATGCGGACCACGGAGAGGGCTTTTTTATATTAAGGAGAACTTATATGACATTAAAACCTGCTTTAAACTACGAAGATCAAATTACCAAATTAAAAATTGACCATAACTTAAAAATCAAAGATGAAGTTTATGCAACAGAAATTTTGAAAAAAGTAAATTATTATAGACTTTCAGGTTATGGTATTGGTCTTAAAAAATATAATAATAAAGAGCACTATAAGAATCATATTACTATCGAGCATCTCTTTAATCTTTATTGCTTTGATAGCCAATTTAAAAACAATCTCATTAGAACTATTGAGCAAATTGAAATAGAGCTTAGAACACAAATTGCTTATCACCTAGCTATGACGTATGGTTCCGATGTACTTATGCACGAAGATAATTTTATTCATAAAACGAATAAAAAAGGCCAAACCATATATTCCATCATAAATGAGAATCTGAGCAACGAAGTTGACAGGCAAAAGAATAAACCATTTGTTAAACACCACCTAAAAAAATATGATGGAAAGTTTCCAATCTGGGTATCCGTTGAACTCATGTCTTTTGGAAATTTATCTTCTTTGTTTAGTATTCTTAAGGATGAAGATCAAAAAGAAATTTCTAATTATTACAACACAGATCCTAAATATTTAAAAAATTGGATTCTATGTCTCGTTGAAGTAAGAAATATTTGTGCCCATTACACTCGACTTTATAATATGCCTTTAAAAGAAACTCCCCGTCTTTATTCTGAAAACGAACAATATAAAGGCAAACAAAATAAAATATTCCCCATTCTTTTAATCATAAAGAGAATTTTAAACTCAAACGACCAATGGGAATCCCTTTTAAAAGATTTAGAAAATACCTTTAATAAATACCAAGGCTACTTCAACTATAAATTTATGGGTTTTCCTTCTAATTGGAAAGATATTCTTTAATACCCCCTTTGAACCCGTTTTTTTGTGCGTGAGAGGGCGGCACCGTTGGTAGAGAAATCAATCGTAGAGATTAAGACTCCCCCTCCCTCAAAACTATTCTCGTCCGAATCTATCTCCACGCTCAGCATGAATCTTTGAGTGACAAGATTTACAAAGACTCATAAGATTATCTTCGTCATTAGTTCCACCACGAGAAAGAGGAAGTATGTGATGTACTTCCTCTACCTTTGCCATTCTATTCTCTTTTAAACACATCTCGCAAAGTGGATGTTCACTGACATATCTTTTTCTTATAACCCTCCATGCTTTTCCATAACGCTTATGCGTTTTAGGATCTCTTTTATATTTTTCATAGTTTCTGTTGTATTCTTTCTCATGTTTCTTTCAGAATCGTCCATCAACTAATTCAGGACAACCTGGATGTGAACATGGTCTCTTAGGTTTTGTCGGCACTTTATCACTCCATAAAGAAAGCCTTGAAGGTGAAATCTCCAAGGCTCTTTTAATTATTCTTTTGCTATTTTAACTATACTACAACTACTTACTCTCATTCTATCAACTTTACTCTCATTTAAATTGATTAAATTCAAATTTTAAAATTTTTACTGAAAATTATTTTTGATTCCAATTGCTTAGAAACGCTAAGAGCAAATGGAACCGTAATTATTGTTGTCAATACATCCGATATTGCTTGAGCATATATCACACCATCTAATCCCATCATTTTGGGTAATAGTAAAATAACTGGGATAAATACAATGCCTTGTCTTAGGGAATTTAAAAAAGCTCCAGCCAATGCTTTACCTATTGCTAAATATAATGTTGCATAGGTAAATTGAAACCCAAATGTTATAAACATAATTACTGCTGCTCTTAAAGCTGGAATTGCTATCCTCAGTACATCCTTATCTTTCCCAAATATTGATAATATACTTGGTACAAATAAATATATAATAGCTGTCCAAACTATACAAAATAGAGTCGTCCATTTTATACTCGATTTTATAGCTTCTTGTACTCTTTCATAATCTTTAGCTCCGTAATTAAAACCTGCTATAGGTTGTAATCCTTTCATATATCCTGCTACTACATTTGTACCAAGAGTTACTATTCTAAGAACTATTCCCATTGCTGCTATTGCTTCTTCTCCATAAAAAGAAGCAGCATAAGATATTTTACTTATTGCTATGGTTTGCAAAATCTGAAGTATTAATAGAGATATTCCTATTTTTAGTATTTCTTTATAAATTGCAACTGTAGGTTTGAAGTTCTGTATTTTAATTTTAATTAAATTTTTATCTCCAATAAAGTAAATAAGATACATTAAGCTAGTTATAACTCTAGCTATTAGTGTTGCAATTGCAGCACCTTTCACTCCCAAATTTAATTTAAAGATGAATATTGGATCTAAAATTATATTTGATAAAGATCCTACAATCATTGCTTTCAAGGAGATTTTAGCTGCTCCCTGTGAAACTGCTAAATTCCCTAGAGTAACATTCACAGCTCCTAAAACTCCACCTATTATAAACAGACTAGTATATGTTTTAGCAAGTTCCATAATAACTGGAGTCGCTCCCATAAACTTCATCACACTATCTAAAGAGTAAAATAACACAATTGCTAGTATTATCGCCATAATAGCGCTAGAAAATAAAGAAACTGTAGCTACAATATTTGCTTCTTTGTTATTTTTCGCTCCTAATAATCGTGAAATATAAGAGCCTGCTCCTGCTCCAAATGTTAATCCTATTCCTAAAAAGATAAGTTGAATTGGAAATGCAACTGAAACGGCAGCTACAGCTTCTTTCCCAAGTCCAGAAACAAAATAAGTATCTACAACATTGTATAACGCAGCTACCAATAAGCTGATAACCATAGGAATCCCAAGCTTAAAGAGTGCTTTATCAATATTTTCTTCTTTCAATATTTTTATTCTATTTTCATTCATTTTATTATTCTCCATTTCTCAATATATAACTTCCAATATTTATGCAAGAAAAAAAGGCATAAATACAATACAGCATCTGCCTTTTGCTTGAAAATATAACAAAAGGCTACAAACAAAACATTGCCAGTAGCCTTTTACATTTAGTTATATATCGAGAAATGCACACCAAAATAAAGCCATATCAATGACTTGAATTTATATTTCCCGATGAAATCTTAAATGCAATCTATTTGCTATACTCTGTACAATGTTTCATCGGTTTTATTTGTACAGAGTATAGCTTGTTCTTAGGATGGTTTTTTAATGATGTTTTCATAGATATATCCTCTCTCTTCTATATTTTTCATTATAGCATAGTCTGAACTATATTTCCATTTGTCCAACCCTAAACACTAATTACTATATTTTTTAAAGCCTTACTATGCAGCCTAAAAATATGCTGAATTGAGTGATTCATTTCAACTGCTATCTTCTCCCAAGATTCAAAACAAAGATATCTTTTTTCTAAAACCACTTGAAGTTCTTTATCTTCAATCTTTTTTATTGTTCTTACGATTTCCTTCTTCAAGCCTACCAACTTATCTATATCCCTATTAATCTCTTCTTGGAGATCTATAATCTTAACAATAGTATCTTCAAGTTTTGATGATCCTCTATTAGAACTCTTAGGCATATCTGATAAGGTGGATGTAGCTTTCGTAGCTAGAGCGTTGAGTGATTCAACTTGCTCCAGCTTGCTATTAATTCTTTTGTCTAAATAAAATGCTTGTTTTAAATATTCTTTTGCGTTCATCTCTTACCTCCATAAGTTTTGAGGTAAGTTATCCATATAACTTCTACTCTTGTATTAATCTTAGCAAATTTTGATAGTGACATTCTATGACATCAACTCTCTAGATTTGCTTTTACTGCATCTATAAGTGCAGTTTGTGTTTTATTCTTATTTTCTAACGCTTTCATTACATCTTCATCAATGGTTTCCTTTGCTAGGATATGATGAATCACAACTGTTTCTTTCTGACCCTGCCTATATAGTCTGGCATTGGTTTGTTCATAAAGTTCTAATGACCAAGTAAGAGAAAACCAAATAAGTGTTGAACCTCCAGCTTGTAGGTTAAGTCCATGACCAGCAGATGCTGGATGGATAATGGCTACAGGAATCTTACCTTGATTCCATTCTTTAAAGTCCTTACTTGTCTTAAGTTCTCTTACATAAAACTTGTCTTTTATTCTTTTTAAATCTGACTTATACCAATAGGCTATTAATACTGGTTTACCATTTGCACCTTCTATTAAATCTTCCAAGGCATCAAGCTTTCTATCATGGATATGAATCATATTTTTATCTTCATCATATACAGAACCCGATGCCATTTGAAGTAACTTATTAGAAAGGGCTGCAGCATTAACAGCATCTATATCTTTATCCTTAATACTAACGACCAGGTCTTTTTTTAAGGTCTCATAGATATCTCTTTCTTTATCTGATAGATTTACAAAGACTTCATTGTTTATTTTCTCTGGCGTTTTTAGGTAATCTTCAGCTTTCATAGAAACTGTGATATCTGATATCTTTTCATAGATTGCATCTTCAGCAAAAGGCAGTGGTTTGTAGGAATAGATGATTGGCCCATTTCTCTTATCTGGTTTGAAGTAGACTTCCCTATACTGACCAATAAATCTACCAAGTCTCTCTCCCATATCAAGCAGCCTAAACTCAGCCCACAAATCCATTAGTCCATTTGATGATGGTGTACCAGTAAGACCAACTATTCTTTTTACCTTTGGTCTAACTTTCGTCAAAGCTTTAAACCTCTTTGACCTATGAGACTTAAAAGAGGATAATTCATCAATTACAATCATATCGTAGTTAAATGGTAGTTCGCTTTTATTTATTAGCCAGTCTACATTTTCCCTATTGATTAAATAAATATCTGCTTGTTCTTCTAATGCTTTTATTCTTTCTTTTTCACTACCAATTACTACTGAATATTTTAAGATATCAAGGTGGGACCATTTTTCTATTTCTTCCTTCCAGGTATCTCTGGCAACTCTTAATGGTGCTACAATTAAAACTTTAGAAATTTCAAAAGAATCAAAGAGTAAGTCTTTTATAGCTGTTAAGCTTATAACCGTCTTACCGAGACCCATGTCCAGTAGAAGTGCTGATTCTTCATTTTCTTTTATAAATTCAGTAGCATAGTTTTGGTATTTATGTGGAGTGTATTCCAATTATTCACCTCCGATTCTCTTTATTATTTCATCAATATTTTCTTTGGAATCAAGGACATAAACCTTAAAGCCTAAGTTTTTAAATTGCCTTATTCTCTTTTTCTGGATTGGTCTAGGTTCTCCTCCAGGTCTTTTTGTTTCAACGAATCCTATCTTTCTGTTAGGTAGAAGTATTATCCTATCTGGTATTCCCGTCATTGAAGGAGATGTAAATTTAAGACAAAGACCTCCATGAAGTTTTACCTTATCTACTAAGGCTTTTTCTATTTCCTTTTCTAACATTGATATTTCAACCTTTCTATTGATTGTGTGAAGGTCTCGAAGGTCTCTTCTATAACCTTTATATATATACTAATTTTAATTTTATTACTATATAAAAGTTATATATATGACCTTCGAGACTTGCACAATGCCTAAATTTACACAAAGTCACTTTTTAATTTTAACCCCTGAATCTTAATTCCATCACGGAGTTTCACTCTATTAAATCCATTGGATGAAAGAGCAGAATAAAAATCAGTTGTAGATCTTACATAGTCTCCAGTTCTTAAACAATAGGCTCTATATTCTTGATAGACTTCTCCAGACTTCTCTTCAAATGATGAATCAATCTCACAACACTCACTTAAGAAATGCTTGAACCAGTTATTTGATTCCTTATATTCATTGATGGCATCAGCCACCTTTTTAGGTAAGCTGAATTTAAAATCTTCATCAATGGCTTTTTTAGCACCCTCGATTAACCACTTGAGAACTGCTCCCCCAGCCTTATCTACTAAATAATCAGTGTAGTTTTTAATATCACTACTGCCCTCTATCTTTGCCTCAAATGGAATTACAATGAGTCTTCTCCAGGTTCCTTCATCTAAGGCACCCACCTTTGGTAGGTGGTTAGTATATAGGACAAGGGTATGAGAAGGTATGAACTTGAATGGATCTCGATATTTTTTCTCTGCTACAATCTCATCTGTAGAACAAAGCTGTTTAACATTTGAAGTATTTAACCTTAATCCTTCTTGAAGTTCAGCTGCAATTAAAAGTCTTTTACCTCTTGTTTCAGCAAGTTCTGGTTTAGCATTTCTCTTAGAATTTACTGTTAGAATATCTGCTGAAATTGACCCACTATATAAGTTTAGAACTCTTGAGATAGTATTCCAAAATGTGGACTTTCCATTTCTTCCATCACCATAGGCTATAATTAGAGCCTCGATATAGACCTTTCCGATTAGAGAAATCCCTGCAACTTTCTGCACGTATTCTATAAGTTCTTTATCTTTTACAAAAAATGTATCTAAGGCATCAAGCCATATATCCATATTTTCATCACTAGGATCTACAAAGGTTTCTTTGGTTATATAGTCATCTGCCTTATGGTCTCTACACTCCCCAGTTTTCAAATCTACTGTAAATGACGGAGTGTTTAACAAAAACTCATCCACATCAAGTTCTCTTTGGTCTATTTCAAGCATAGGTTTTGATTCTTTTAAAGTTGCATGGATTGCTCTGGTATCTCCTCGTTTTACTGCATATTTCTTATATGCTTCTAATAACATGAGCTTATAATATATAGATTTCTGATTGTCATTAAAGGATGCTAAGGCTTTCTTCTCACTCATAGAGGAGATTGCTTCTCTAACACCAGATTTCTTTATTTCTTCTTCCATTTTTAGAAACTCGTTGTCTATTTCTGCTAATTGCTTTAGAACCAATTCTTGAGAACATCCTTGTGCTTTTAGTTCAGATTCCTCCCAGTAGGAGTCGTTGTAAACAAGAAAACCTGTAGAAGGAGAAAATCGAATTCTGTCTTGATATTCTCTTACAAAAACTTCTGCTTGACCTATGTCTGAAAATTCTGACGGTCTTAAATTTATGCCTTCAGTATATTCTTCAGGTGGTACATAATCTTCACTTGCTGCTACCTTTTTATAGAACTTACAAGCAGACCTCCATATTTGTTCCAGTTCATCATCTGGGAGTGGTGGTGAACAAAGGCTGGCTTTTTTATCAAATAGTTCTCTTGCCTCATCTGTATTTCCATATCGAATTAAAATCCTACCTGCAAAATGGTTCATAGTTGAGTTTCTAGAGCCTTGCTGAATCAAGTCTTGAGAGTTATCAAAATTTTCAAAGTCATCTTTTAGAATTTCTGTTACATATTTCCTTCCCCTAACTATTTCAACAGCAGGGTTCTTTACTCCAAAGAAAAATCTCGCTCCATCTAAGGCATTGCCATCAAAGAAAGTATAAGTCTCCGCCAAGCTTTCTTTTATTCCTACATATTCAGCTAAATTTGTGATCTTAGGAATTGGAAAATATATGTGCATCCTTGGTCTTGCAGCTTTCCCATTTTTTTCTTTTCTATGGTTTCTGCTATAAACTATGGCAAATTTAACTCCATCAAATATTTTCTTTAAATCGTTAGCTGAAATCCAGTCATCTGGATTCTCTGAATGGTCGTTGTCTATATCCATGGGAATGCATTCTGACTCTATAAAATTATCGTTGGACCTGTAGGAGTTTTTATACTTAGCCATTACATGATCAAAACTTGCAACTTTCTCAAATGACCTAACATCTAATGCATCCATCTCATTTAGATAAACACAATTTGACTCCACTCCTATTAAATTCGAGGTGTATATTTTCAATTAGGATACCTCCTTTATATAGCGAATCTTCATTTTTCTCTTCTCAGCAACTCCTATTTCTTCTGCCATTCCAGTGCTTATATAGTCACCAAAAACCCAGACTTCTTCACATTTACCAAGAAGGACATAATTAAAATGCATGGCAAGTTTTCTCTCGCTTTCATCACTCATAAACTGAGGAAATAAAAGATGTGGTGCTATGGGAATATTTCCTTTATCCAAAGCATATCGAGAGTACATCTTTGCCTTAATTACATTATTTTCAACATCTCCAGAAAATGGACTGCAGATATATACCAAGGGATAGTACCTCTTCTCTGCATTTTTAATTGCTTGATAAGGAGTGGGATCCTTGCACCCACTCCTGTTGTATAGTTCTTTATTCATAAATATCCCTCATTGTTTCACTACAAGTATTACAGCAAACTTGAGTAGAAACTAAATCTCCTTCTTCCAATACTTCAACTAAATCTACTCGAACTTCTTTTCCACACTTTGGACAGGTGCAAAAGACATTCTCATCATTTATTTCAATGCTTATTTCCATAGAATCATTGATTTTTTCTTTCACATAAAACATTTTGTACCTCCAATTTTTGCTTGTACCATTCAAGGTGTTTCTTTCTATCTTGATAATTAGGAAATGCTACTAATAAACCAATATCTACTTTTTGCAAGGTTTCAATCATCTCTATTTGTGATTGATTCAGATATGGTCTTATACTTTTCCCTTTTGGTATATCATTTTCTAATCTAAATTCTTTTGCACTCTTACCTAAAACGATACGATTCAGCATGTTACACTCATTACTAAAGTGATAAGCTTTTGGATTGTCATGAAGCAATCTTATATTCTCAGTTAAAAGAGGGAACTCATTTCTAGCTGATACTAGAGTCTTTATGAATTCTTCCATCTCGTTAAATTTCTTAATATAGAGCTCTTTAAATTTCATGGCTTTTTTGCCCGTGTAACCCATAGCTAAAATAGTAAATCCATCTCTAGTTAATAAATAACATGGTAGATTTCTTCCAGTTACATCCTTATAACTGCTGAGCTCAAAATTGACTTCAATAAATTCTTCACTGAGCCCAGATTTGGGTTGAGTGATTGTTTGTATATCTCTCATAACATGAGAGTGCCTCTTTTCAAAAAACTCTGCTACAAATCTACTGTCCACTCTTGCAATATCATTGTGATCTGCAAATATTCCATAATCGTTCTTTGGTATTAATTCCTTCATTGAATTACCTCCTGTGAATTTTTAAGAGGTTTCCCTCCTAAATCACAGGCAAAGAAATAGAGGAGATTTTTAACCCCCTCTTTAATCTTTTTTATAAAATTCACTTTCAAATCCATCTGCATCTAAGATAAGTCCATCCGCCCATTCTGGAACAACGGACATAATTTGATTTACTTCCTCGATACTAGATGAATCACTTTCTATTACAACTTCATCATGGATATGCATGACAATATTAAATCCTTTTTTCTCAAGTCTCATCATAGCCTCAGCTAGAATATCTCTGGCTATTGCTTGAACTATGTTTTCTACAAATTTACCGCCGTAGGATTCAATCTTGTCCCATTTATTTCCTACTACAATTCCCTCATAGACTATTGATTCTCCACCAAATCGATTCATTCCAATTTTTGCCTTTGGATAAGCAAGTCTTCTTTTTGAAGGAAGTTCTATAAAAAGAATGCCTTTTTCATAGCTGATAACTAAGTTTTTGTATCTTTCTTTACTTCTAGTCTTTACAACTCTTTTTACGACTGAATCTATATCCCACCACAAGCTTACGATGTTAGGATTAGCCTCTCTCCAAGAATCGACTATTGATTGAAGTTCATCTTCAGACAAACCCATCTCAATTCCACCCATTGCTTTAAGAGCACCTAAGGCTCCTTGATAACCACAGGCTAAAGTCGCTATTTTTCCTTTTTGCCTGAGATGTCCATTTACCCCATGTTTTTCAACTGGCACTCCAAACATCCTTGATGCTGTTCTGCAATAGATATCTTCTCCATTTTCAAAGGCATCGAGCACCCATTGTTCTCCTGCAAGCCATGCGAGGACACGAGCCTCTATTGCTGAAAAGTCAGAAACAATAAACCTGGTGCCTTCTTTTGGTATGAAGGCTGTCCTTATTAATTGGGATAAGATATCAGCTGGTGAATCATATAGAATTTCCATAGTTTCATAATCTCTATTTTTTACAAGACTCCTTGCAAGGTCTAAATCCTTTAGATTGTTCCTTCTTAAATTTTGAACTTGAATAAGCCTTCCTGAATATCTTCCAGTTCTATTTGCTCCATAAAATTGGATCAGACCCCTTGCTCGGTTATCTTTTCCTTTGACATTTTTCATAGCATCGTATTTTCTAACTGAAGACTTGGACAGTTCTTGCCTAAGTTCCAAAACTTCTTTTATATCTCCTTCAGCATTTTTAAGAGCAGATTCTACATCTTTTTTAGCTAAGGAATCTATCTCTAAACCTTTTTTGTTAAGCCATCCTTTTAGCTGTAAGGGGGAATTTGGATTCTCAAGACCAGTTAATTCTATGGCTCTGTCCATATTTTCTTCTCGTAATATTTCATCAAATTTAATAGCTGAATCAACTAAAACTTCATCAATCAAAATCCCTCTGTCGTTAATTTTTTGGTCTATCCAGTAGTTTTCCCATTCTGATTGAGGTATTGGAAAGGCTGATAGTTTTTTCTTTATGGCCATTTCTGTTTCCACATCTCTTTTGTTATATTCCTTGAAGGTAGACCACTTTTCTAAATCATGGTGTGGTAGATTTCTTGTCCTCATACCATTGGTCTTAGTTGGTTTACATGGAATAGAAAAATATCTTATAAGAGCCTTGCCTTCATTCATCTTTTGCTTATCTAGTTTTAAAACTTCTCCTACTTTTTCAAGGGATAGAGGTAACCCTATATAGGCTGACCAAATCATGGTGCAATACCAACCTTGAGGTTTTAGTCTCTTACCTAAAAACCTAGATAGACACACCCTTTCAAAGTTTGCATTAAAGGCCCACTTTTCTATACTTTCATCACTAAGTGCTGATAATATTTCTTCAGGAATAATCTCTCCACTTGCTAAATCTACTACCTTAACTTCTCCATCATCAATAGAATAGGCAAAGAGGAGGATTTCAAAATCCTCACTCTCGGCATATTTGTATACACCACTTTTGCCTAAGTCAACTGAAGAATAGGTCTCAAGATCTATGGACAATTTCTTCATAGCTATCACTAAGCTTTGTTAATTCTGCTAAATTATTTTTTCTATCTTCTTTTATTTGTTTTTCTATTTTTCTGATATCTCTATCTAGTTCTTTTAGCTGAGCTTGTAAAAATCCAAGCTTATACCATAAAAAGGACCAAATAGCTAAAACTATTGCTGTAATTAAATAGTCCATTTCTGCCTCCTATGCTAAGAAATCTTCTTCATCATCGTCCATAGCATCAAAGTCATCTGCTGCATTAGACCTATTTCCTAGAGGTTGTCCATCTCTTAGTTTTTGAATATTTCCAAGACCTACGGCCACTCCTTTATTACCATTTACGTTATAGGCGTAGAAGTTTAGTGATACCCTCGCATAAACCCCTGAGTAGACTTCACTTCTATCAAGAATAGGTTCTACATTTCTATCCACAATTTGAGGTGCTGTCATAGAGTTGGCATTTAAGAAGTATGCATCGGCATAAGCCTCATCATCTTTTTCTGTGTCACCATCTCTTAATGGAAGTTTGATAGCTTTCTTATTAGGTTTTTTCCCATTGAATTTAGAAAGTCCTTCATCAATAGCAGCATCTACTGCTTTTTCAATCTTCTCAATTGTCTTTTGGTCGCTCTTTGGGATAATGACAGATACTGAGTATCTTTCTTTACCACCATTGATTGACTTTGGTTCCCATCCGTTAAAATATGATAATCTAACTTCACCTGTAATTACTTTTGTTTTATTTTGCATTATTAAATCCTCCAAATTCTTCTTTCACATTTTCAATTACAACTTCTTCTCTTTTATCATTAATGTTCACTAAGGTAAGTTTGCCTTTTGGTTTTTCTAATAAGTCGCTGATATTTTCATCAAAGACTTTCTTACCTAGTAACTTAGTCATAGCTGTGATGCCAAGTAACTTTTCTTCAAAGGGATTAAATCCCAGTTCTTTTACTTTTTTTACAACTTCATCTTCATCTCGGTATTTCCTATTAGACCTACCTTCGACAAGTTTTAGATCCTTCCATCTATGACCCTTCATTGCTCTTTCTAAAGCGTAAACCTTGATATCTTTGGCCCATTGTTCCAGTTCGTCTAATCTTGGTAGAATCTCTTCAATTTCATCATCAGATAGTTCTGGTGGTAGAGTAAATTCTTCTTGTGCTAGTTTTAGATTTTCTTCCGCTCTTTTCCTGCATTTATTCTTAGCTTTGCAGAAGATGCACCATTCTCCACAAGAGAATTCTCCTTCGCCTTTATAGGCTTTCTCGGCAATCTCTCGTACATATTCTCCCCACTTATAAAGTTCTATCTTCTTGATTTCATAAGTTGAGATATTGCATCTTCTTGGTTGATAGATATGAAGAACTACTTTCTCGATATCATAAATTCCATCAAAGATAGTCAAAGCACCAAGTCCATATAACATGAGTTGTGTGTTTTCTTTAGCCTCTATTAAAACTCCCTGACCATACTTTAGATCTATTACATGAAGTTCTTTTCCTCCAACAACTACACAGTCAGCAGTTCCAAAGGACTCCTTAACATAGTCTGATAGGTCAAGTCTTTCTTCCACAAAGACGGCTGAGCTTTCGTATCTACTTATTACTTCTGCTACGTATGAGGCATATCCCTCAGTTAGCTCATCCATTTCTTCATCATAAAAATCCAAATCCTCTGTTGGGTCTTTAGTATCTAAACCTAATAACTTCTTTAGTTTATATTCTGCTAAGGCATGAGCTGAGGTGCCTTCAAGTGCATAGGGACTAACTTCATCTTCGTATTTTTGAGAAAGCCTAACGCTTGGTGGGCAGTGAATCCAACGTGAACTACTTGAGGCGGACAATATTGCGTGAGCACCCATTACAACTTCTCCACATCTTCTACCAAGTCTTCATAGTTACTTGGTTCAATATCAGATAACTTTTTAGCTCCATACTTTTCTAAGAGTTCTCTTATCTTAGCTGTATGGCCTAATCTTGATTTGTCGGCTAGTATCTTTCTAACATCTTCAATCTCATAAGTCTTTTCTTCTTGTTTTACTTCCTCTCCCTCTTTAGGAACTTCCTCATCACTTTCTAAAGCTTTGAGAAGGACACCTATACTAGATGCAAGATTCTCTGCATCTTCTTTGATTTCCATTAGTAGCTTTATTCTTGACACTTTTTTCTCCTTTCTCGATTTCTCTAACATCCACTGAATCAACTGTCATCCCAGGGTCTAATAGATAAATTTGTCTGTAGTCTCCAAACAAAAATTTTATTAATCTGTTTGGAATTTTTCCGACTGCACCTTTAAGGACATTTGTCTTTTGTCCTTTCTCATTTGTTACATTGATGATTATTTTGTGCCTCATGTTTGCCTCCTTTCTGAAAGGGTCATCTCCCTTACAAATCACAGGCAAAGAAAAAGGACGAGTTTTTAACCTCGTCCTAAAATATTTAAAAATTATTTTTGATTGTTTCTTTTGCCTTATCCAAATGTTTCTTAACCGCAGCTGAAGATATGTTCATTAAATCTGCAATTTCTGACTGCTTGTATCCATCTACATACATCAACTTGATTACTAATCGCTGTTTATCCGTTAATAAAGAAAGTACATCTTCCATATGCTCCGACCATTCAAATTCTTCATTCATGTCTTTGGATTTAATAGTTGCTATTAATCTTTTATCTGGATCAATATCCCCATCGTTATCGAAATCAAGAGATAGGTTATAATTTCTTGGGAATCTTTCCTCTGCTTCTCCTTTCAACATGTCCTCATTAGGTTCATATCCATGACTCTTTATAAAGTCGCTTATAAATTCTTGTTTCCACGCATCTATTTCAGCTTTCTCTTCTTTAGTTCGTTCAGGTCTTAGATTCTTGTTGTTATAGTAAACTTCACTGTCGTCTAAAGCATGTAGTTTTTTGATGTCCACTTCTGTTATCCCATCTTTTCCTGGTTTTAGTTCCACTTTTGTTTCATCTGCAAACCTATAAACATACGTGGTTCTTTCGTCCGATCTAGTCTTTCTAATTTTCAAAATATTCCTCGCTTTCTTGTCCGATAGCAAGGAGCGAGAAATACAAATTTTACCTACAGTTTATGGAGCATAGTTGTCTTTCACCTAAAAAAGGCTATAAGAAACTAGAGGTACTCCATATACTTCTTTCAAAATTGATTGAAATTAGTTTATATGTGTATCTCACGCCCTTATAGCTAATCAGGCTTGATATAATTTGTTATAAAAAAAGCCTAATTCATCCGTTAAGATAAATTAGGCCGTCTTGCAACTCTTAAAAATTTATGCTGATTTTTTGTAACTCTTTATGTCGTACTCTGTTTTATCTATTCTTTTAACTAAGGTGATACATCCACCTCTAGCTAGTTCAATACTTTGTCCGACTTCAAGTCTAACTTTAATTTCTTGTTTTTTATAGATATTTTGTAATATCCCAGTTTCTGCTTCAATTTTACAAATAAGTTTATTATTTGCATCTTTTACTTCTTGAATTTCTTTAATAGGCATCTTCCTTTCTTTATATTTTAGCTTGTGATAAAATAACTTCTTTCTTGTTGTTGATTTAATGGAACGCTTAACTTAAAAAAATATAGAAGTTATCTCGTTCCATCTATTCAACATAAATTATACCACAAGTGTTGATTGCGTGCAACACTTGTGGTATAATTTTATTACAAGGAGGAAGTTTTATGAAAGATACTTTGGGAAAGGTTATATCCAATAGACGTGAAGAACTAGGAATATCTCAGCGTGAATTGGCAAAAAAAGTAAAAATTAGTAATTCTACAGTTTCAAGAATTGAAAACGACGATAAAATAACTCCAGATAATAACACTCTTAAGGCTATATCTGAAGTTCTACAAGTCGACTATAACTATCTGCTTGCCTTAAATAAGCAAATAGATGATGAACCAGAAATTCGTATTATTCAAAGAGCAGCAAGAAACATGGATCAAGGAAAAAAAGAAGAGATGTTAAAGGTATTAAAGAAGCATTTTGAAGAAGAATTCGGCGATGCAAATGGAGATATGTAATAGTGAGGTATGCTCCAGATTATAAGATTTCTCTAGAGAAATCATATGAATTATTGGAAGATGCCGAAATCTCTGAAATTCCTATTGATTTAAATAAAATTATTGATTGCTTTAGCAATGAAATCAGTGTAAAAACTTACTCTGAATATATGAATTATGCTAACTGTTCTTTACAAGATGTGATTGATTTTTTCGATAGTGATTTAGGCGCTTGTAGTTATAGACCCGATACAAATAAGTATATTATTTATTATAATGACGTGGATAAAACTGAGAACTGGATTAGATTTACCATCGCTCATGAACTAGGACATATTTTTATTGGTCATCACCAAATGTATGGTGTTGATGTTCTATCCAGAAAGGGTGTTGGTAAACATAAATACGAAGAACTTGAAAAAGAAGCAAATAATTTTGCTAGGAATCTATTATCACCTGCACCTCTTGCTGAACAAGTTGTTATGTTTGAAAAAAAGAAAAATCCTAGCACGCTATCTGATTTATTTAGCATAACTGTCCCAGCTGCTGAGGTTAGATTACAATACATTTCAAGAGACTTAAGAGATTTTTCTAATTCTATGCTTTCTTTCTTTAAAAACACATTTAATCCTCTCAGTATATATTGCCCTGAGTGTGGTGTTGAACACGAAAAAGGAACAGACTATTGTGCTAATTGTGGTTCTAAATCTTTAGCTTTTGGATTTAAATATAAGCGTTTATCTGATAGTAACAATTCTATTAAGTATAGTACTTGTATTATATGTGGTCATAACAACTTTAATCGTCATGCAAAATTTTGTCCTATATGTGGGGTTCCTATATATAACTCTTGTTCTGATAACAAGGATCACGAAGTTAGACTAACTGATTATTACTGCTCAACATGCGGAAGTCCCACTACAATGAAAGATTATATTAAAGAGAATACAGAAAAAAGAGGTGAACGAGATATGCTTTATGAAGATGGTGTAGAATTTGATGAATCAACAATGAAAGTAAAAATTTGTCCTAAATGTGGAAACGAAGAATTTAGTGATAATGCATTATTTTGCAAAATATGTGGAACGAACTTATATAATGATTGTGAAGGAATTCATACTCAGAATTTTAATGGTTTTGATGATATTGGTGAAATACATCATAACCCAAGTAATGCCAGATACTGCGAAACTTGTGGGGCTAAAACAAGATTTTTTATAGATGGAATCTTATGCGACCACAGTGAATACAATAAAGATTTTACTGATGATTCTAATTCAGGATTTGATTTTTCAAGTGATGATCAGATTCCTTTCTAACTAAAAGAACTAGCCTATTTATTTTTGGCTAGCTCTTTTTTTAATATATTTTATATGTCTATTCTGTCCACTCTCCCTATAAATATCTATTCTGTCTACACACCCCTACGATTTTTACTATTGATATGTTCCCACAAGGTGTTTTTCTAATTGAAAAATAGCTTTTAAGATTTCTTTTAAAATCCTAAAAGCCATTGATTTCAGCAGTTTTATAACCTCTTATCTCATTTTCTTGACATCAATACTACAGTCTCAACTTGTGATAGTTAGGCTATATCTAAGATTACCTATTCGGTTAAATCCGCTAAAATTTCATATTTTTTCAATATTTTTATTGCCTCACATGTTTTTTAGTTAGGCTATTTTCCATCGTTATTCAAACTATTATTTATATTTTTACCTATTGTATCGAAAAATTCTTTAATATAGTAGCATCATCTTTTTCATTATTTTTTTCTTTAGAATAACAAAAACTTATACTATCATCACCTTTAAAATGTTCAAACAAACTTCTTCTAAGTAATTTGGTTTTATCAGAATTAAACTCACTCCTCTTATGCCCTTGTGGATTTCTTCGTACTTTTGTGCAGTATATTTTTTCTGGATCCTCAGAATCACTTAAGCTTAATGAATGAACCATGGCCTCTTTTTCCAACTTTGAAATTTCATCTTTAACTTCAATTGGAATTGAATTTCCCAATTGTAAAGTAAACTGCTTTAGTACATCACCAATATTATCGCAATACTTAATGCCAAAATATTCTCTCAATGTTTGTGCATCTACAATTAGCTTATTACTATTGGCTTCAATCTCTAAAGAATCCTTCAAATCACTCTCTTTCATAAATTTAAGCTTTACAAGAGCGTACTTATTGATTCGGATTTCAGTCCCAACAAATCTTTTAACTAAAACAATGTATTCTGTGTTTTTATAGCTGAAAATAAAACTACAAATTGTCCATCCCTTATTTTTCATATCATCCTTTAATAATTTTAGATTTTTAAGCATATTAGATACCTCCTGCTATTTATATAGATTTTTTGAACTATATTTTCTACTCTTCCTATTATTCTCCTCATCAAGATTACTCCTACTTGCTTTTTCTTCTTGAACCTTATTAAATACTTCCTCTGAAATAATTGCTTCATGATTGTCTTTTAGAAGATAATAGTTTTCTTTATTTACTGAATCTAAGAGTTTCACAGAGCCTGTATATTTTTCATTTTCTAACATGGTTTCTATGCTTCTCTTTGGCCATTTATTTTTCCCTGTTGGAGATTTAATCTTTTCTTTTTCAAGTTCTTTGACAATGCCTATTACACTTTTCCCTTCTAAGTACCAATTAAATATTTTTCTGACTATTTTTGCTTGTTGGAAGTTTATAATTAATTCTCCATTTTCATCATGATCATAGCCATAACACTTTCGATTATAAAGCTTTGATGTGCCTCGTGCCGCTCTTTGCTTTAGACCCCATTTTATATTTTCACTTCGCTGTTCGTTTTCTGACTGTGCTAAAGATTCCATAATGGATATGATCATATCTGTATCATCTTCTTGGCTATCTAGGTTTTCTTGTTCAAAGATAATTCTTGCACTAGCTTGCTTAATTACTTTTAATGCTTCTAAAGCATCTACTGTATCTCTACCAAATCGACTCACGCTCTTTGTAACGATTATATTAATGTCTTCTTTTTTTATGTCTTCAAGCATTCTTAAGAATTCTTTTCTACTTGATTTAGTTTTTCCTGATGCAATATCAATGTAAATATCTATAAGTTTCCAATTAGAGTAATGTGATGTAAGTCTAGTTAAAGCAGATATTTGTGCCACCAAACTATTTAACTGGTCTTTATCTGTCGTGCTAACTCGTGCATAGATTCCTACTCGCTGGATTTGGAATTGTTTTTTAGGTAATATCAGATTTATTTTTTTATTCATATTGAACTCCTTAATTCAACCTAATTACTATTATATCATTTTTATTATATGATAAGTAGCCTGATATTATCTATCCTGTTCACTCCCCCTAAAATATACATAGTGTCTACACACCCTGCAATAATCTACACTTAAAATGTTCCCACAAGGTATTTTTCAAATAGAAAAATGGCTTTTAAGATTTCTTCTAAAATCCTAAAAACCATCGATTTCAACAGTTTTATAGCTTGTCATTCTATTTTCTTGACATCAAACATACACTCTCAACTTGGCTTGTGTTGCTGAACATATCCACTGGGATTATTTTTTCTACTCTATATTTTTCTCCGAGGATTCGTAAATCCCTTGCCAAGGTGGATGGGTTGCAGGAGACATAGGCGATTCTTTCTGGGTTTAGTTTTATGATTGTTTTTAGTGCTTCTTCTTTTGCTCCTGCTCGTGGTGGGTCTAGTAGTACTTTATTTACCGTATATTTTTCTAATTCTTCTGTTAGTTCTTCTACTTTTCCATGAGCGAATTCAACATTTTCTATTCCGTTAAGCCCTGCATTTTTTCTCGCGATTTCTACTGAGCCTTCGAAAGATTCTACCGCTACTATGCTTTCGACTTGTTCTGCCATTTTTAGTGAGATAGTTCCTATACCTGAGTAGAGATCCATAACTCTGTCCGTCTTCTCAAGTTCTAGTCCTTTTACCGCTAAATTATATAAATTCTCTACTTGGTATGGGTTTACTTGTAGAAATGTGCCTGGTTCCACGATGAATTTGTGTTTTCCAATTTTCTCATACATCTGTTTTGATTTATATATCTCTCTTAGTTCATATCCGTAGTGATTTCTGGTTTTATTTATGTCTTCATACACAGAGATTACTTTTAAATCTAGGAGTTTTTCTAGTAAGTTATTTTCTTTTTTTACTCCTGTTCTTGTGCCGAGGATTACCATCATCTCGCCTTGGTAGTTTACTCTTATTATCGCTTGTTCGATGGAGGATAGTCCGTTCCAATTTTTAAGGATTTTGATTACGTCTTTTATTTCTTCTGGTGCGATTTTACAGTCATCTATGTCTAGGACTTCGTGGGTTCCCTTTTTAAAGTATCCGATTTTTCCGTCTTGAACTTTTAACTGTACTATGTTTCTATATCGAAATGGATTTTTGTTTTCTACTATTGGCTCTACTTTTTTATCAATTTTACCTATTCTTCTGATGGCGTTTTCTACTCGAGATTTCTTCCATTCCAGTTCTTTTTTGTAGTCTAGTTCTATTAATGGACATCCACCACATTCACCGCTATATGGACATGAGCTTTCTATTCTATTTTTTGACTTTTCTATTATTTTTGTTATCCTGCCCTGTTTTTTCTTCTCGTTTGTGACGGTATACTCGACTTTATCTCCTATTAGTCCTCCGTCTAAGAAGTAGACTACATTTTCTTTTACTATTCCTCTTCCGTCATGGGATAGGTCAATAATTTCTGATATCATTCTCTAAGCTCCAGGCTGTGATCTTTTATATCTATCATTTCCATTTTATAGAGTGTTCCTGTTGCTCTTTTGAATGCTTTTTTAGATAGTCCTGTTACTCTTTTTATTTCTTCTGGATCTGATTTGTCTCCCAAGTTTAGTTTTCCATTGTTTTCTTTTATAAGAGCTAATATTTCTTCTGCGTCATCTTTTCTTTGTTTGTATGCGTAATCTCTAAATGTTAATGTTATCTTCTTGTCTTTTAAGATTCTAAGTACTCTTGCTTCTATTTGTTCTCCTACTGTATGAGCGCCTTTTAACTCTTCTATTGGAAGAAATCCATCGTATTCATTGTAGATTGCGACGAAAGCTCCATATTTTCTATCTATTGCATAGATTGTGCCTTCTACTCTGTCATTTACTTTGAATTTGTCGTTTCTCTTTAGATGGTCTCTTAGATTCATCGTTACACAGAGCCTTCCTCTGTCTTCGTACATGTAGAAGAGATATCTTTCTTCTACAAATATTCTTCCATTAACTTCTTTAAATGGAAGGAATATGTCTTTGTCTAGTCCTATGTTTACGAAGTATCCTACTCTTGACTTTGCTACTACTTCCAACATACCAATCTTGCCTACTGTTAAATATGGTGTTTTAAGTGTGGCTATGAGTCTATCTTTTGAGTCTTTATATAGAAATGCATCCACTTCTTTTCCTATTTTTAAATCTGCACTTTCATTATTGGGTAGAAGCACAGTGTCGGTTCCATCTGTTAGGATTGCTCCGTGTGGTGACATTTCCTTTACTTTTAATTTCTGTATCTTACCTAGGTTCATCTTCTTCCTCCATTCTTTTGACTATTAATTCTCCATAGTCAAAGGTCGTTTCTAAATAATCTTCCAGTGCTCCGTAGTACATATTGGTAGGCTTAAGTGCCACTAGGCTATAGTATGTAAAATCCGGATACTCTCCTAAATTAAACACCACTTTTTTAGCTTCATCTTTGGATTCCAAATCAAAGTACTGTGTAAGTAGTATCCCTAGTTTAACTGTTTCTACATTGGTTCCAAGCTTCATTAATTTTGTCGATATGGCTATTAGAGCATCTTCATCGTATGTGTTATATCTAAAAAATAAATATTCAAATGAATTTATTAGTTCCAGTGCTCTTTTGTCTTCTAAATATTTATCTATATTTTTTATTTCCTCTTCTTCGCTTTTAAATTTCATTATTAAAGCGAGTAATTCTTCTGCGTTTCTCGTTGTCTTTTCTTCTTTTTTAGTCAAAATATTGTATTCATATTCTCCAAATCCAGGTTGAGTGTATTGTTTTATAAATTCCAATCTGTATTCTGGATCTCTTTCCGAGTTTAATATTTCTTCATATATTGGCTTGGTGTCAATATTTCGCGATCTATTATAAAAAAATTTAAACATATTCTCCTCAAAAAAAGGCAAACCTTAGTTTGCCTTAGATTTTTCAAATGCTGCTTTTACAAATCCAACAAATAGTGGATGTGGTCTATTCGGTCTTGATTTAAATTCTGGGTGGAATTGGCATGCCACATAGTATGGGTGATCTTTTAACTCTATTATTTCTACTAGATCAAGATCTTCATTTATGCCTACGAATTGAACTCCTGCCCTTCTTAAATCTGATCTAAACTTGTTGTTGAATTCGTATCTGTGTCTATGTCTTTCTAAAATCTTATCTTCCTTGTACAGCTCATGGACTTTGGATTCTGGTTCTAGTGTACATTCATAATTTCCTAGTCTTAATGTTCCTCCTAGGTTTTCTATTCCCTTTTGTGAATCCATTAGGTCGATTATTGGATAGGTGGTTTGAGCCTTTACTTCTGTTGTATGTGCATCTCTAAATCCTAGTTCATTTCTAGCGATTTCTATTAGTCCTATTTGCATTCCAAGGCAGATTCCGAAGTAAGGAATTTTATTTTCTCTTGCATATCTGCTGGCTTCGATCATTCCCTCTAAGCCCCTTGATCCAAATCCTCCTGGCACGATGATTCCATCTACGTCTGATAGAAGTTTATCAGAATTTTCTTCTGTAAGTTCTTCTGAGTTTATCCATTTGATTTCTTCCATTAAGCCATTGTCCCAACCTGCATCTAGTAGCGCTTGGTTCACTGAGAGGTATGCGTCATGAAGTTCTACATATTTACCAACTAGTGCAATCTTAACTGGTTTATCCGCAGTTTTAAATCTAGCTACCATCTTTGACCATTCTCCTTTGGATTCTGGTTGATTTTCTAGATCCAATTTCTTAAGAATATATTTATCTAGTCCATGTTTGTGGAATACTAGTGGAACTTCATAAATAAAGTCTACATTTTCTGATTGAACTATTGCATCTACTGGTACGTCACAGAATAGAGAGATTTTATTTTTGATTGATTCTGTGATTTCTCCGTCAGATCTAACGATGATGACATTAGTCTTTATTCCGTTACTCATAAGTTCTTTGAATGAGTGTTGGGTAGGTTTTGTCTTTAGTTCGTCTGATCCTGGTATTTGTGGCACTAGCACTGTGTGTACAAATAACACGTCTTCCTTTTTATTTTCTGCGTGAATCTGTCTTATTGCTTCTAAGAATGGAAGGGATTCTATATCTCCAACGGTTCCGCCAATTTCTGTTATTACTACATCTGCTTTAGATTCTTCTGCAGCTTTATATACTGCATTTTTTATTTCATCTGTTATATGTGGAATTACTTGTACTGTCGCCCCATTGAAGTCTCCGCGTCTTTCTTTCTCTATTATTCTTGCGTAGACTTTACCTGTAGTTATAGATGCTCTCTTCGTAAGTTCTTCATCTATAAATCTTTCGTAGTGACCTAGGTCCAAATCTGTTTCTGCGCCGTCCTTGGTCACAAATACTTCTCCATGTTGGTATGGACTCATGGTTCCTGGGTCAATATTTAAATATGGGTCGAACTTTTGCATAAATACTGATAGACCTCTATCTTTTAGAAGTCTTCCTATGCTGGCTGCAGATATTCCTTTTCCAATACCTGATACTACTCCGCCAGTTACAAATATAAACTTTGTCATTTGAACTCCTTATATCAATTTTAAAGTACAAAAAGAAAAATTGGCAAAGTGACTTGCCAATATGAAAAAAACTTTATGTGTTTTCTTTTATTCTATTTAAAAATCCTCGTTTTGTCAAGAATTTTCTAGACCTAAATTAGGCTTGGCAGTTACATTATTTTCATATTTTCCAGATTTGTATTCATAGTATCCTGCTGATGCTATCATGGCTGCGTTATCGGTGCAAAGTATTTTTTCTGGATAGTAGACTCTATATCCATGTTCCTTCGCTGCCTCTTCCATTCTTCGTCTTAGCTCGCCATTTGCAGATACTCCTCCAGATAAAACTATTTTATCAAGATTTCTTTCCTCTGTTAATCTTATAGTTTTCTCTACCAACACATCTATAACAGCATCTTGAAATGATCTTGCCACATCTTCAATTCTATAGGTTTCGTTCTTTTGTTCCATATTGTGAAGATGGTTTATTACTGCTGTCTTTAGACCACTGAATGAAAAGTCATAGCCATCATTTATCATTACTCTTGGATAATTATAAATATCTTCTCCATCTCTTGCAGCTTTTTCTATTTCTGGGCCTCCTGGATATCCAAGTCCTAAGACCCTGCTTATTTTGTCATAAGCTTCTCCAGCTGCATCGTCTAATGTTCTGCCGATTAATTTAAATTCTGTATAGTCTTTTACGTCTAAGAGATATGTGTGGCCTCCACTTACCACCAAACAGATAAATGGTGGCTCTAATTCTTTATTTGAAATGTAGTTGGCACAGATATGTCCCATCATATGGTTGACACCGACAAAAGGTTTATCAAGTGCATATGCCATGGTTCTTCCTGCACTAAGTCCAACTAAAAGTGCCCCTATAAGTCCTGGACCTCTTGTAGCACAGATCATATCTAAATCGTCATAAGAAATCTCAGCTTCTTTAAACGCTTCATCTATAACTTGGGATATAGCTTCCACGTGTTTTCTTGATGCGATTTCAGGAACGACTCCGCCATATTTTTTATGAACATCTATCTGTGATGCTATTATATTGGAAAGTACTTCTCTTCCGTTTCTTACAATGGCTACAGAAGTTTCATCGCAGGATGATTCAATTCCCAGTGTTATCATTTTTCCTCCACATTATTATGGCATCCTTGCCATGTTTATAATAATTCTTTCTAATTCCAGCTTTTTCAAATCCGACTTTTTCATATAGTTTTATTGCGCTATAATTGTCAAATCTTACTTCTAATGTCGTATCATATCCAAATTTATCTGTTGTATCGAAAAATGCATTTAGAAGCTTCTCTCCATAGCCTAAGCTTCGATAATTTTCATCGATGCATATGGATCCTATATGAAACTCTTCATACATCATTATAACGAGCATGTAACCGAAGACCTTTTGATTTTCAATTACTAGAGTTAAATTGGTTTCCTTAGTAGTTTCCAATAAAATGGTCTCATAACTCCATGGCTCGTCAAAATTTTCGTACTCCAAACTCATTATGCTCGGTATGTCACGCACCTCTGCATGCCTTATTTTTGTTTCCATTGCCTCTCCGCTTGGGAAACGTTTAAATAGTTTGGAATCAGTGTAAAGTAGTTGTCGCTTCCTTTTTCTTTGTATTTAAGTTCTCCAAGCCTTGCAAGATCTGTCGGAAGTATCTCTGTTGTAGATGCAAATCTCGCTCCTAGACTTTCTCTTAGAGCATCTGCACTTTCTCCAACTAGGATCGTATCTTCATCTATTATTTCTCTTATCTCATCAAAACTTGCAAGTCTATCTTCGATTATAGTTTCTATCTGTTTATCACCAGAAGTTTTATATACGCCTAAGAATGCTCTTTCTCGTCTTGCGTCTATAATCGGTACGATTTTATCTCTATTTTTAAATCCAAAAGCGTATGCTTCAAGTGAACTTATTCCGACTATTGGAATATCCAGCGTCTGAGCAAATGTCTTCGCAACGGTTAGAGCAATTCTAAGTCCTGTAAATGATCCTGGTCCTACTCCTACGACTATTAGATCCACGTCTTTTATCTTTAGATCCTGATATTTTAGTGCGTCGTCTACCATGTCTATTAATGATTCGGAGTGAAATTTCGTTCCTGTCAGTGTGATGTTCGCAAGATTTTCTCCATCTTTTAAAAGACCCACACAGGCAGTTTTTGAGCTGGTGTCAAGTGATAAGGTCAACATTACGTGATCACCTCCATTATTCTATTTGATTTTTCGCCTTTAGGGATAAATTCAAATTCTCTTCCTGTTTCGGATATTTTTTTAATATTTATATAAAGTGTATCTTCTGGAAGAAGTTCTTTGATTTTTTCAGCCCATTCAATTATGCAGACTCCTTCAGAAAACAAATATTCATCAAAGCCCATGTAGTCGGCGTCTATTCCATCTAGCCTATACACGTCAAAATGGTAAACAGGAAGTCTTCCCATGTATTCGTTTATAAGATTAAATGTTGGACTTGTAACCACATCTTCTACTCCAAGTCCTTCTGCTAAGGATTTTGTAAATGTGGTCTTACCTGCTCCAAGATCTCCTTCAAGGGCGATTACTTGTCCAGAATCTATAATAGATCCCAGTCTTCTTCCAAGCGATTTTGTCTCGTCTAATGATTTCGTAGTAAACTTCATATCCACCACTATTTATCAAATCTTACGAAATCTTTTATTTTTCTATTGTTTCTAGGTTCTGGGTCTTCTGCTGGATAACCAATTCCAATTATACATTGGATGTCGAATTTTTCTGGAATGTCAAACTCTTTTAATAAATATTCATAGCTGGTTGTATTTTCGTCGTACTGACCGCCTACGATATTTACCCAACATGAACCTAAT
>CABTWG010000009.1 GCA_902488455.1 uncultured Peptoniphilus sp. | reverse complement strand
CATCTGTGTCATAATCTATTTCGTATGCGTTACGATTATAACGATATTCCACTTGAAAACCGCTTGTGTTTTCTGGAACCATACTTGTTAATTTGTCAGCTTCTGGTGTAAAACCTTCAATAAAACTTTCATCTAAGGGTTGGATGTCTAATAGGGAACCAGTTCTACCTGTAACTAGACCAAGATGGTCATCAGTCTCGCCATCTTTTTTTCCATATTCGTTAAAATCTGTCAAACTTTGGAATACATGCTTTACATAGAATGAACTTTCCTTTGCATCATATCTAAATTCTTGATTTTTTTGCCAAGTATCTCCTGTTTTTTCTCCGGTTTTAGCTTCCTTAACTATACTATCATAAGTTATGTTAAAGGAATCTTGTGGCTTTTCATATCCCTTTAAATCCGGTAAATTTATAGTTTTATTTACGTTAGCTTGTTCTCCCGGTGTTGCATTTGCCCCAACACTTGCCACATAGGGTTGATAATTAACCTTCCATTTGTGATCCTTTTGAACTAGATAGTCTGAGTATAGGGTATAAATCTCAGGCATTTCTGGATCTTTTATATACTCCTTTGCACTTTTAGTTCCATCTAAAACCGCAGGTGTAACTGGGTCTACCTTGTTAATATAAGTGCTCTTTTGACTAGCTAAATCATCGTAGTCTAATTTTGCTGCTATGGCTTGTAAAGGAAAAGCAGTTATTAGCATTATTACTGCTAAGAGTCCGCTTATCCATCTCTTGGCTAATCCTTTCTTTGTTTTAGTATGTTTATATTCCATTTCTACCCCCTTTTACTTTCCATATAATTTAATACTTAATATAAACATTTTTTGTTTTATTTTACAATTATATTATAATAAATATGACATTTTATTTCAATCAATTCCAGTAAATTACTATACTTTTCTTTTTTTCTTGTAATTGATATATATATATATATATCAATGGTTTACGGAGTTGTGATTATCATATTTTATTATAAAATTGATTCTACATTATATTATATCTATATATTTATATGTATTTAATTATTAATTTTTTTTGCAATAATAAAAATAGCTGATCCATAGATTAACTAAAGATTAACTATTTTAAGTGCTTTTGATGCGTAAAATGTAAATGTGCCTATGAGTAGTAGTGTTCCGTCTTCGGATCTTACTTCTGCTTCTACTACATAGGTTGTTGTGCCTTTGTGGACGTACCTTGTGTGGGTTAAGAGTGGTCCTCCTTTTATATTGCCGACGAAGTTTACGTTTGATTGTAGTGTTACTGCTGTTATGCCGTCGTCTATTAGCAAAAGTCCTGCTGCTGTGTCTGCCAGGGTGAAGATCACTCCTCCGTGGTATATGCCAAAGGCGTTTAGATGTTTTTCTTCTCCTTCCATCTTGAGCTTGAAGTCGTCTCCTTCTCGCCCTAGATAGGTGATATTATTTTCTTCTATAAATGGTCCTTTTAGTTCTCGTGCTATATTGTTCTTGTCTGTCAACTTTTCATCTCCCAGAAATTTAACTGTATCTTTTTTCTATCCACTAGACTCGACGCTGTGATGCCAAGGAGCCTTAGTTTTTCTCTGTTTTCTAATTTTTCGTAGAGTTCTTCGGTTATAATCTTTATGTCTTCGTATTTTTCTACGCTTTCCAAAAATGTTTTCGATATGGTGTGCACTTTAAATTTATCTGTCTTTATTTTAAGAGTGATGGTCATTGCTGATTTATCTATCCGTTTAAGATCTTCTGAGAGTTCTCTTGAGAATTTATCGATATAGTCGTAGAGGATTCTCTCATCTCCTGTTGGAATAAATGTCCTCTCTACTCCTATGGATTTTCTCTTTCTATCGCCTTTTACTTTTCTTCTGTCGATGCCTCTTATTCTGTCGTAGAGTTCGTAGCCCATCTTGTTAAATTCTAAGGTTAAATACTCTCGACTCAAACTCATTAAATCTCTTACGTTATTTATGCCAAGTTCTCTTAGTCTATCTTCTGAGACTTTTCCTATTCCATGTACCTTTGAGATGTCCAAGTCATATAGTATCTCCGGCACCATATCTTCGTCTATTTCCATAAATCCATCTGGTTTGTTCCAATCCGATGCAATCTTAGCTAGAAATTTGTTATAGGAAAGTCCCACCGAAATGGTGAGGCCTGTCTTTTCTTTGACTTCTTTTTTTATTTTTAGTGCAAGTTTTCTTCCATCTTCTGTCCCTGTGATGTCCAGGTAGGCTTCGTCTATTGACACCTGCTCTATGACTTTTGCATAGGTTTTTAAGATTGAGAATACTTCGATGCTCTTTTCTTTGTAGCGATACATCCTCCCTGGTACAATGATGACCTGGGGACAGAGACTTCTAGCCATAAATATGGGCATGGCAGAATGGAGTCCGAACTTCCTCGCTTCATAATTTGCGGTGGTTATGACTCCTCTTCTACTTCTGCCTCCAACTACTACTGGTTTTCCTTTTAATTTTGGATTATCCAGCTCTTCAACTGATGCATAGAACGCATCTATATCCACGTGTAGTATCATTTCCACGTTAGATTTTTATATCCTTCTTCCCTCACTTGAGAGTTGATAAGATACTTTTCTGCTGTCAGTTCCATCATGTACCTGTCATCTCTATATGAGTCGGAGTAGGATCTGGAATTTTCGTAGTCGATGGTTTCTTCTATTTTTTCTAAGTAGCTCTCTATTCTCGCTACTTTTTCTTCTCTTCTGTTGTTGTCGCCTATTAGTTCGTTTAATCTGCCCAGGCGAGTGCCGATTACATGGTCAAAGCCGAGGTTCTCACCGACTTTTTTCATGTAAATTTCGTATGAGGCGCTGACTAAAAGAAGAGTGTATCTCTCTTCTTTTAGATATTTGATCTCTTCTAGCGCGTCTTTGTAATAGTATTTTGGCAAGACTTCGTTTACAAATTCCTCTATATCTTCTTCTGTCATATAGTCGAAAATTTTTGCCATTTTGTTCTTTGTTGGGTTGAAATTTCCTGTGAACTTGTACCCGATAAAGCTAGCCCCGATGGATATTCCTTGCAAATAGTACTGTAAACCCATGTTTTTTCCATAGGTGTCCCATAGTATCTTTATGGAATCTCTATCGGTTATAGTCTTATCAAAGTCGAAGATTGCGTATTTTTTCATTCTTCCTCCAGTTTTTCTAGGAAGTCTTCGTAGTTTAGTTTGCCGACAAATCTATGTCTTTCTTCTCCATCCTTAAGGATTACTGTGGTTGGATAGGATTTTATATCTTTTTCTTTTCTATACATTTCTTCGTCGGATAGGTCCATGTAGTAGGATTTGAAGTCGAATTCCTTGTGGGCGTCTGATACCATGTCGATGGCACCTTCACAGTGAACGCAGTCCCTACTTCCATAGATGATTACTCCGTCTGTAAGTTCTACTAGATCGTCCATGTTAAGTACTGATGTTCCTGTCTTATTTATCTTGTCCATTCTTCTCATGTTTTCGTGTTCCATTCTGGAGCCGTACATGTCGATGTATTGTCTATATGTGTCTTCCTCGATTTTTTCTGCTCCGTCAAAACATGTAGTTACATAGTCGATTGGAGTCTTTAGAAGTTCGATTTTTTCTACAAATTTATAGTATTCATCATAAACTAAAATTGTTCCGACGTCGTTTAGAACTACTACGATTTTGTCTTCTACGTTTAGTACTTGGGCTCTGTTTTTAACATTGAATGCGTAGTCATTTATGCCTTCGATTAGTCCCATGGTTTTGAAGTTAATTGTGTAGTAAGGAACCTTGGTTATTGGATTTATTTCTAAGATTGTCAAGTTGTCCTTTGAGATGATTCTTAGATGACCTGCTCCCTTCTCTCCTTCTTCTATGATATGGGCTCCAATTATTTCATTTATTCCAAGTTCTAGTGCTGTCACTTCGTAGAGTGGATTTAGACTTTCATCATAGATTGCCACAAATTCAGATGATCCTATAAGTACGTTTCCTGGCGCGAATCTCATGTCTCCTTGTTTTGAATATATGTTTTCTTTAAGCACTTGAATGGAATTTACATCGAATTTAAATGTACGCATAAGATTTTCATTTCTATACATTTGGAAAAATCTCGTCTTGATTATGAAGTAATCTTCTGAGAAGTCTATTATATTTCCTTTGAAGGTCATCTCTTCTTTGCCGTGGTAGGTGTCTTTGTAAATGTATTCTTCGCCAGATTTTTTCCAAAAACATCCCTTTTTAAGTTTGTTTAGTTTTTTGTCGTTGTATTCGTAAATTTGATTTCCACTTGATATTAAAAGGCGCATTTTCTAAGCTCCTTTCCTACGCTTATAGCTGCTTGTGCTCCTGTTGCTTGGGCTGTTACAAGTTGTCCAAATGATCCTTCTATACAGTCTCCACATGCATACACTTTATCTACTGACGTTTTGAAGTTTTTGTCAACAATGACATAGCCAGATTCATCTTTTTTAACTTCTTCAAATACTTCTGTTTCTGGTGTGAATCCTATGTAGATAAATGTTGCTTCTGTTTCAAATTCCTTCTTTTCTCCGTCTTTCTCATATACGAGTCTATCTTTGTATACGTCTGTTACTTTTGCTCCGAAGACGAATTTTATATTTTCTATATTCTTTGCCATTTCATAGGTGGTGTGGTCGCAGCTTGGTGTTTCTTCATCTGCAAATATGGTTACGTCTTTTCCTATGTTTGATAGGTAGATTGCCGAATCCACTCCGTTATTTCCTGCTCCGATTACGCTTATAGATTTGCCTTTGAAGTTACTTCCGTCGCATAGGGCGCAGAATGATGTGTTGTCAAAGTCGTGGATTTCTATTCCTGAGCTTAGTCTCTTCGTGCCTGTTGCTATGATTAAGTAGTCTGAGATGACTTCTTTTCTCTTGGTGGAGACTTTGAATTTGTCTCCTTCTCTTTCTATGTTCGTCACTGATCCTCTTATAAATTTGCCATCGTAGAGTTCGATTTGACTTCTTAGGCACATTACGTATTCTCTACCGGATATTTCTACGATTCCTGGGTAGTTCTTGATGGATATGGCTTCTAGTATATTTCCGCCATATTCGTTCTTTTCGATTATCACATGGTCTATGCCTGCTCTTAAAAGATAGAGAGAGGCTGTTAGTCCTGCTGGACCTCCTCCTACAATGCATACTTTAGTTTTCAAGTTTTAACATCTCCTTTACTGTTGGTTCTAGTTCATTTATAAATATATCATCTCCATAGCCATGGTCCATGTTTTGTGCGTTGGTCATGTCAAATGGAAGTCTGGATATATTTTCTATCTTGTGTTTCTTTGCGATCTCTTCTATGTTTGATTCGCCAAAGATATAGTGTTTATCCATACAGGATGGACAGACGAAGTAACTCATGTTTTCTACTAATGATAGAACTTTGATATTCATAAGCTTCGCCATATTTATGGATTTTTCTACGATTTGTCCTACGAGTTGTTGTGGTGTTGATACGATGACAACTCCATCAAGTGGTAGTGATTGGAATACTGTAAGAGCAACGTCTCCTGTTCCAGGTGGCATGTCAACTAGTAGGTAGTCCAATTCTCCCCATCTTACATCTTTAAAAAATTGATTTATGGCTTGTCCTACTATAGGTCCTCTCCATAGCACTGGTTGAGTTGGGTCTCCTAGGATTAAGTTGACTGAGATGACTTTTATCCCTGAGTGAGATTCTTTTGGCAAGATTTCTTGCCCATTTGAAAGTGCCATCTCTTCAAGTCCAAATGCTTTTGGGATGGATGGTCCTGTTATATCTGCATCTAAGATTCCGACTTTCTTTCCTCTTCTTGTGAGTTCTGCTGCAAGGGCTGTTGTCACTGTGGACTTGCCCACTCCTCCTTTACCTGATACGACTCCAACTACGTGGGCGATGCTACTGTTTTCATTTTGTTTAAATTTTTCTATCATTACTTACCTCTATTACTTTAAATTCTCCAAATATATTTTCTAAATATATGTAATTATATTTTTCTTCTGTGTCTTTGTAGTTTTTGAAACTTATTCCGTCATCTGATACCAGGACAAGTTTTACATATTCTCTTCTTAGTTCCCCGTCTTTTTCAATTTCGCAGGTAAAGTTTCCCTCTTTAAATTCGCTTTTGAAATCGAATTTGCGATTTGAAAAATACGACGGATTGTCTAAAGATTCTCTTGCAACTGTGCAGGAATATTCTGAAACATCTGCGTGGATAAAGTTCCTTCCTAAAGTGAGAGCAGTCCTGGCAGTTGAACCAGATCCTCCGAATATATCCAGTACTGTCATGCATTCTTCTGTGGTGGACTCGATGATTCTTCTTAAGAGTTCAAATGGTTTTTGGCTCGGATACTTGACTCTTTCCGAAGAGGTGCGCCCGACCATGTCGATGTTCCACACGTCCTTCATGTTAACCAAGGTGTAGTATCCCAGCTCGTCTTTAAATTCTTCGACTCCTTTGAAACGATATGGTTTAAAGCCTCTGTTGTAAGATTTTTCCTTCAGTGGCTTAAATATCTTCTTTTCATAATCCTTTGAGTAGAAGAGAATATTGTCGTGTTTTTTGGAAAAAGATTTCTTCCCGGCGCCGCCGCTTTTGTAGGACCAGATAATTTCATTTACGAAGTTCTTCTCGCCAAAGGCTTTGTCCATTATGAGTTTTATCTCTGCCGAGGTTCTATAGTCCACATGGACAAAGATGGATCCAGTTTCTTTTAAGAGAGCCTTTAGCCCTGCGAGGACCGCATAGATCCACAGAAGAAATTCGTCCTTCTCGAGATTGTCCTGGTAACACTCTTTGTAGATCTTCTCCTCTCCAACTTCCAGCTCTATTCCAAAGGTCTTGCCAGTGTTGAATGGCGGGTCTATGTATATGAGGTCCACCTCTACTTTGTTTTCCTTTAAGAAATCTATAGTTTCAAAACAGTCTGCATTGATTACCATATTTTTTGGATTGCCATTTAGAATTTTTTCAATTTTTCTATTATTCTTTAAATTTTTACTGGAAATATATTCTATTAAAGATCCATCATCTTTTAAGATATCTGCCAGCGTAATTTTTTGGTTCATGACTTAATTATAACAAATAATCGCCATTCTTGAAAATGTTTCTAAGATTTAGTACAATGAATTTGGTGATATTATGAAAATAGAATTTGACAAAGGTGTAAAGGATTACCTTTTAAAAAAAGATATGAAATCTTTCCACATTGATCACGGTCTTCAAGGCTGCTGTGGCGTGTCTGGAATCTGTGAACTTGAAGTCACAAAAGGCGTTCCAGAGACTGGAAGCTACAGGAAGTTTGAAGTGGATGGTTTCGATATATATATAAACAATATGCTTAAATTTAAAGACGATACTATGAAGATAGTGTTCTCTAGCTATTTATTTTCAAAAAAATTAGCTGTAGACGGTTACGACTACAGCGAATAGTTCCTATTTTTACTTTTAGGAGCTTTTTTTATAATTTTTAATCTATTCCCTCTACACTCTACTAAGTTGTATTGGGAATTTCTTCTCTTGCCATTGGTCCAAAAGTTTTCCATTGGCACTTTTTCTATATAATCTAAGATTGCACAGAGGGTCACTCCATGAGTTACAATGAGCACATTTTTATAATCCTTGCCGAAGATGCATTCATTAAAGAACCTGTCGACTCTCTCCATAAGATCGTAGAGATCTTCTCCACTTGGATTTCTAAATTTCTCTGGCTCTTTGAAGTACATGTCTATGGATTTTCTGTGTTCCCTTCTGATTCTCTGAAGGCTTTTGCCACTCCACATGCCTACGTCTATTTCTCGTAGAAGTGGAGTTTTTTCTATTTCTACCTCATCTCCAACGATTAATCTGGCGCTGTGGTAGGCTCTATAGAGATCCGATGAAAATACCTTGTCAAATTCAATATTATATTTTCTTAGACTCAGAGCAAGGTCGATCCCTTCCTGGGTCAGGGGCGAATCCAGATGACCTTGGTTTATTGCCAATGTGTTCCAAAGCGTCTTCGAATGTCTTGTGATGTATAGCTTCATGTCAAGAGGATATCCTTATTTATTTGGGTGTAGAAAAGCTTCTTCACTTCTTCTGGATCTTTTGTGATTGCAAGGATCCACATGAGTTTTACCACACAGGATTCCACCACCATATCGTAGGCTTCTATTACTCCTCCGGTCTTTAAAAATTTGTATCCGACTTCATAGGTCTTTGCGTCTGATCCTTCAAGCATTACTTGAGTTGATAGGACCACAACTTTGTCCTTGTGTTTACTAAGTTCTTCTAAAAAATTCCTTCTGGATTCAAATGGAATTCCTCCGACGCCGTAAGTTTCTAGTACCACCGCGTCGTATGATTTAAAGATATAATTTAAGATATCCGGCTCCATTCCCGGTGTCAGTTTAAGTAGAAACACCTTTGGATTTAGCTTGTCGTAGAAGGTTGGCTCACAGATATCTTTTCTCTCGTCAACGTATCTAAATATTCTTGTGCCATCTATAAATGCAGCAACTGGATAGTTGATGGAATCGAAGGCGGAATATGATTTGGATCTTAGTTTCTTCGCTCTCGTGCCAATGATCGCCTTGCCATCGAAGACTACATAGACTCCCCTCACATCATCTTGAGATGCAAATCTAATGGCGTCCATTAGGTTTTTGACTCCGTCTGTTATTGAATCTGTGATTGGCTTTTGTGATCCAGTTAGGACTATTGGCTTATTGAAGTTTTGAATTAGGTAAGAAAGTGCCGCGGAGGTGTATGCCATGGTGTCTGTGCCATGGGTTATGACATATCCGTCGTAGCTGTCGTTTTTTCTAATTTCTTCTGCGATTTGTAGCCAGTGTTCAGGTTCGATATTTGTAGAGTCTATATTTAAAATCTGTTTTACTTCTACATCTGCAAATTCTTTTACTTCGGGAACGAATGATAGAAGTTCCTCTGCAGTGGTGCCTGGGCTTAGGCCATCTTCAGTAACAACGGAGGCAATGGTGCCTCCGGTTGCTAATAAAAGTATTTTTTTCATAGTTTCTTTCTGATCTCTTCTATTCTATTTTCTACTTGCGCTTTCATTTCTTCGTACTTAACGAGTTTATCTTTTTCTTCTTGAACTACGCTTTTCGGTGCCTTCTTCACAAATCCTTCGTTTGCAAGTTTCTTAGTTGCCCTTGTGATTTCTGAAGCTAGCTTTTCATTTTCTTTTTCAAGTCTTTCTAGTTCTTCCGCGTAATTTATAAGTTCACTCATTGGAAGCATAAGCTCTGCCCTATCAAGCACGATTGACACGCTATCTTCGATCTTTTCATCTGTGAAGATAAGTTCTGTTCCAAATCCAAGGGTAAGAACCATTTCTCTTCCAAGTTCAAAGGTCTTCTTGATTTCAAAGTCTTCTGTCTTTATAAATATTTCTGATCTCTTGCTATTAGGTACGTCTAGTTCACTTCTTGCGTTTCTGATCTTTCTTATTACTTCTTTTAGATATTCAACTCTTTCGAAGTCTTCTTTGAAGATTAATTTATTATTAACTACTGGGAAGTCTTCTATGATTATAGCTTTTTCAACTCCTGGTAGATGTGAATATATTTCTTCTGTGATAAATGGCATAAATGGATGAAGTAGTTTAAGTATATCTTTTAGAACTTTTAGAAGTACTTCTTTTGCTGCAGTCTTAGCTGGGCAGTCTTCGCCATATAGTCTTGGCTTAACCATTTCGATGTACCAGTCACAGTATTCGTTCCAAATAAAGTCGTAGATTTCGTTGGCTGCTAGTCCGATTTCGTACTTGTCTAGGTGAGTTGTCACTTCGTCTATTGTTTCTTGAAGTTTAGTTAGGATCCATTTGTCTTCTTGGGTAAATGCATTTACCACTAGCACCTTTTCTTCATCGCTATCTTCTAGCTTCATAAGCACGAATCTGGATGCGTTCCAAAGTTTGTTTGCGAAGTTTCTATTTGCTTCTACTCTTTCGTAGTAGAATCTCATGTCGTTTCCTGGACTATTTCCAGTTACAAGTGTAAATCTTAGTGCGTCGGCACCGTATTTATCTATTACTTCTAGTGGATCGATACCGTTTCCAAGTGACTTACTCATCTTTCTACCTTGAGCGTCGTTTACAAGTCCTGTAAATAGTACGTCCTTGAATGGAACTTCTCCCATTTGTTCTAGGGAGCTAAAGATCATTCTTGAAACCCAGAAGAAAATAATGTCGTATCCTGTGATTAAGACATCTGTTGGGAAGAAGTAATCTAGGTCCGCTGTCTTATCAGGCCAGCCAAGGGTTGAGAATGGCCATAGTGCTGATGAGAACCATGTGTCTAATGTGTCTTCGTCATGTTTTACAGTTAGTCCTTTATATTTTTCATCTAGGGATGGGTCTGTACGACTAACGATGGTTTCGCCAGTTTCTTCCACATAGTATACTGGAAGTCTGTGTCCCCACCAAAGTTGTCTTGAGATACACCAGTCCCTTATATTTTCAAGCCAGTTTACATATACTTTTGCAAATCTCTCTGGAATGAAGTTTACTTCACCTCTCTTGTATGCTTCTAGTGCAGGTTTTGCAAGTGGTTCCATCTTAACGAACCATTGTTTAGAAATAAGTGGTTCGATGGTAGTCTTACATCTTTCGCAAACTCCTACTGCGTGATCGTGTTTTTCTTCCTTTGAGAAGTATCCAAGCTCTTTGAAGTCGTCGATGATTTTCTTTCTTGCTTCTTTTATGGATAGACCACAGTACTTGCCAGCAAGTTCATTTAGATATCCGTCGTCTGTGAAGATTTTCTTTTGACCAAGGTTGTGTCTTTCGCCAACTTCGAAGTCGTTTACGTCATGGGATGGGGTGATCTTAACTGCACCACTTCCGAAATCTAGTTCAACATAGTCGTCTTCTATAATTGGAATTTCTACTCCATCTAGGATTGGAATACGAACCTTCTTGCCAACTAGACCGAAGTATCTTTCATCCTTAGGGTTTACTGCAATTGCCAAGTCTCCAGGGATAGTTTCTGGTCTTGTGGTTGCGATTTCTATAAATCCATCGCCATCTACCATTGGGTATTTGAAGTACCAGATTGAGCCTTCAATATCTTCGTGTTCAACTTCTGTGTCAGAGATGGCTGTCTTACATGATGGGCACCAGTTTATAATTCTGTCGCCTCTATAGATTAGTCCCTTTTCATAAAGTTTTATAAATACTTCTTCAACTGCTTTTGAAAGATGTTCGTCCAAGGTGAAGCTATCTCTCGTCCAGTCGCAGGAAACTCCAAGTTTCTTAAGTTGGTTCTTGATATTTCCACCGTACTTATGAGTCCAGTCCCAAGCTTCTTCCAAGAATCCTTCTCTGCCAAGCATCTCCTTGGTCTTGCCTTCTTTCTTCATCTTTTCTACAACTTTTGCTTCTGTAGAGATGGATGCGTGGTCAGTGCCAGGTAGCCAAAGGGCACTGTAACCTTGCATTCTCTTGGTACGAATTAAGATATCTTGCAAAGTGTTGTTAAGTGCGTGACCCATGTGTAGGTTTCCAGTTACGTTTGGTGGCGGCATCATAATTGTAAATGGTTTTTTATTCTTGTCGATTTCTGGTGTAAAGTATCCACCGTCCATCCAAAATTTATAGAGTCTGTCTTCAAACGATTTTGGATCGTATGTTTTATCTAAGCTCTTCATAATTCCTCCTCTTAATTTTTCATTTTTGATTCGATATTTTGAAAATAAAAAATACCGCATTCTTCATCATAAGGACGAAGGACGCGGTACCACCTTAATTCCCGTTGCCGGGCTCTCAAAGATTATATCGTAATCAACGTATGAAATTAGCTTTGCAACCTTCAAAACTTCATCTTGAAATCTTCCACCATCCGATTTCTCTCTAAAAAGAATCCATCTCTACTCCTCAAAGCCTATCATTTATTATATTGTTTTTATTATATCACAAAACTTTCCGTTTTAAATAAGTTTTTCAAGTTCATCGACTATACTTCCGATATAGGCGATGGTGTTTTTAAGTGCAGCGTCTGTACTGATGTCAACTCCACCAAGTTTCGCAAGCTCTTCTATCTTAAGAGTTCCACCAGCTTTAAGTGCTTCTATCCAGTTTTTCGCGCCGTCTTCCTTTTCGTAGATGTTGTTTGCAGCGTTGGTTGAAACTGTAAGTCCTGCAGAATAAGTGTATGAATATAGACCCATGAAGTAGTGAGGTTGTCTCATCCAAGTTAGTTCTGCTCCCTTATCCATAACTATTTCATCTCCCCAGAATTTCTTAAGAGTGTTAAGCTTAAGTTCTGATAAGATATCTGCATTTATCGGTTCGCCTTTATCCACTAGGTAGTAAACTTCTCTTTGGTAGTGAGCTTCTAGTAGGTGAGTTACAAAGTTGTGGAAGTATGTGTTCGTAATCATGTTTGCAAGAATATATCTTCTAAATCTGTCGTCTTCTGTGTTTTTAAGAAGATATTTTGAAAGCAAGATTTCGTTGCAAGTTGAAGGCGCTTCTATGAAGTATAGAGATGGTTCTTCCTCAAGTGCCTTGTTATTTTCTTGGGCGTAGTGGAAGTGAACGCCGTGGCCAATTTCGTGAACCAATGTGTATAGCTCTGCAAATTCTCTAGTCCAGGATAGAAGGATATAGGAACCTTTTTTATATGGGCTTGCACAGTATCCTCCAGTGGATTTGCCGACATTTGATGCGAAGTCAACCCATCTGTCATCTCTTGCACTCATTGCAACCTTTAGATATTCGTCACCCATTACAGATAGAGCTTCTTCAACGTACTTCCAAGATTCTTCTTCAGAAATTTCCTTGCTAAATTCCTTATCTATCGGAAGTTTTAAATCTGCAAAATGCATCTCATCGATTCCATAGAATTTTTGAATTAACTTTGCAAATTTTCTCATTATCGGAGCTAGATCTTCCATAATTACATCGATCTGTCTATCGTAGAGTTCCCTTTTAACGTCTTGTTCAAAGAGATGGTAGTCGATTAGAGAATCGAAACCTGACATAGTTGCCTTGGTCTTTTCGATATTTAGGTACATTTCATAAAGGCTTGCTGTGGTATTTTTATAATTTTCTATGGTCTTTGAAAATGATTCAAATGCTGCTCTACGCACCTTTAAATCTTCGTGGTATTGGTAGAAGTTTTCGAAGAGAACATAGGAATTTTCGTAGGTTTTGCCATCTACTTCGAAGCTGTCGAACTTCATATCAGCAAGTTTTGAAATTTCATATGTGTTATAAGGACCGTTTAGTGCATATGAAAGAGATGCGAATACTTTAGACTCTTCATCTGAAAGCACATGACCCTTCTTTCTTAAAATATCGTCCAGGAAAACATGGTAATCTTCGTAAGATTTTTTGTAATCATCGATTACTTTTTCGTCCAAACCTAGAACTAAGTTTTCAACGAAACTTATCTTTTCAAAGATTGGAGAAAAGCTCATATCTATTGTGTTTGCGAAGTTTACATTGTCTGTATCTGTCATATCTGTTGTAGATATAAGTCCTGAGTATGTTCCAAGTCTTGAGACTTTAATCATCAGCTCTTCGTATAGATCTAGTAAATTTTTTAGTTCTTCTTTGGTTTTTAAATCTTTAAGCGCTGCCATCTTGTCTGCTATTTCTGTTGCAGCTTTGATGTCTTCTTTAACTGCTTCTCTATCCTTGTAGAGTCTAGTTATATCCCATTTTAATTCTTCTTTAACTTCACTTCTTAGTGGTAATTTCATAGTTGTACAAATCCTACCTTTCTTCTTACTTTTCTCATGGTGCGTTCAGCCAGTCTTTCGGCTTTTTCGTCACCGGCTTTTAATATTTCTTCTAAATATGTTTTGTCCTGTCTGATTTCTTTGAACCTGGTTCTTATAGGTTTAAGTCCGTCAACAACTATTTCAGCGAGTTCTTCTTTAAATACTCCGTAGCCTACTCCTTCGTACTTCTTCACGATTTCATCTGGAGTTAGATCTGCAAATACTGAATAGATGTCGATTAAGTTTTTAAGTCCAGGTTGGTCGTCGGTGTAATTTATGATTCCAATTGAATCTGTCACTGCACGTTTTATCTTTCTTGCTGTAGCCTTGTCATCTTCAATGATATAGATGCTTGCATTTTCATCTGGGTCTGATTTACTCATCTTGGCTGTTGGATCTTGTAATGACATGATCCTTGCGCCTTTTTTTGCTCTCATCATCTCTGGAATGACGAAGGTTTCTGAGTATCTGGAGTTGAATCTCTCCGCAATATCCCGGGTGAGTTCTATATGTTGAGTTTGGTCGTCTCCTACCGGCACGAAATTTGTTCCGTAAAGCAGAATGTCCGCCGCCATTAATACAGGATAGAATAGAAGTCCCGCGTTGATTTCCTTTTGTTTTGCAGCCTTGTCCTTGTACTGAGTCATCCTTTGAAGTTGACCAAGTCCAGTTATAGTTCCCAAAATCCAAGAGAGTTCCGCGTGTTGTTTTACGTGGGATTGGATGTAGAGGATTGACTTTTCTGGGTCAAGACCAGCCGCTAAGTATAGTGATGCAAGGTCCAGACTCGTAGCTCTTAAGTCCTTTGGAACTTGAGGCACAGTTATTGCGTGCATGTCCACTATACAGTAGAGACAGTTGTACTCGTCTTGTAGTTCTGAAAAGTTTTTAAGGGCACCGATGTAGTTTCCTAAGGTTAGATTACCTGAGGGTTGGATGCCTGAATATACGATTTTTTTATCCATTTTATCACCTGTTTATTAAATTATTCATTGAATCACTTACTTCTTCTATAAGTTTATCTTCGTCTATATTTACAAATCTTCTATCGTCTAGGACGATTTTTCCATCGATTATAACCGTCTTTATATCCTCGCTGGATGCAGAGTAGCAAAGTGCGGAGATGAGATTGTTCTTTGGAGTGAAGTTTAGAGAATTTAAATCAAAGATGGAAATATCAGCAAGTCTTCCCTCTTCGATTGCACCTGCATTTATATTTAGTGCTTCAGCTCCGTTGATGGTAGCCATTCTAAGCACTTCTATCGCCTTCACTGCCTTTGGATCCATTTCCACAGCCTTGTTTACAATGGATGCGATGTGGATCTCTTCGAGCATATTTTGATTGTTGTTTGAAGAAGAACCATCTGTTCCAAGGCAGACCTTTATACCATTTGCCAAAAGTTTCTTAACTGGAGTAAATCCACTTGCAAGTTTTAGGTTTGAACTTGGGTTGTATACAGGATAGAACTCCTTGTCCTTTAAAATTTCGATTTCCTCGTCAGTAATGTGGACACAATGAGCTGCAACAGTTGGAAGTTCAAGAAGTCCAAGAGAATTTACATACTCAATAGGAGTCATCTTGTATTTTTCTAATGAGTCTCTAACTTCCGTTTCAGTCTCGCTAAGATGAATGTTTACTCTTCCGCCATACTCTTTTGCCACTTCAATTACTTCTTTAAGATACTCAGTGGAACTTGTGTAGATTGCATGAGGTCCAGGGAAAAGTGTAACCCTTCCGTCTAAGGCTCCGTTGTATTTTTTGTAGCCTTCTTTGTGTTCCTTGATGGAGATGGAACCGTCCTCCACGTCCATCATTCCTCTGGTGATAGCACCTCTTATGCCAATTTTATCCATTGCACGGTACACTGGCTCAATTGGAAAATACATATCACAAAATGTTGTCGCACCAGATTTGATCATCTCAGCCATACTTAGAAGAGATCCAATGTATACATCTTCTGGATTTAGCTTCGCTTCGATAGGCCAGATCTTTTCACTAAGCCACTCCATAAGTTCCATGTCGTCAGCATAGTTTCTAAATAGGCTCATGCCTAGATGGGTGTGAGCATTTATAAAGCCAGGCACAGCAAGTTTGTTTTCGCCGTCGATAACATGGTCGTCTTCTATTTGCAGATTTTCGCCAATCTTTTCAATGTGCTGACCTTTTATATAGATGTCTTGGTGCTCGAGGATCTTCCCACCGATGACATCTAGCACAGAAATATTTTTAATTAACATAATCGCTCCTAATAATTTAATAATATCTTATTACTATCTTAATATTATAACATTTTAAAATTTTTGTTTCCACACGAAGACGTGCGAGTAAGTGCGCCCATGACTACACTAATTTTAATTTTTAAACATTTATATTTCAGTTTAAAATTTACAAAACTTTTTACGGATTTTTGACCACATTTAAATAAGAGCCTTGATTGGCTCTTATTTATTTTGTATAGTTTGGATTTTCATTTTTAAAAATATCTACTAACTCTTCTACTTCTTCTAAAGTTTTTGCGTACATTCTTGCAAATGTTCTAGCATTACTTCTGTTTCGCAAATATCTTTTAGCCTCAGGATTATTTTTTTCCCACTTTTTTGTTGCTCTTCTTTGTGCTTCTGACGTTTTCAATTCTTTCATTATTAAACCCCTTTATTTTGCATTATAATTATTAATATTATAACGAATATAATAATTTTAATAAAGTTTATTGAAAAATTTCTCCACTGGACTTTACAATTTTTCCAATGTCTTATATAATGTTAGAGGCATAAATTTTCGCGGCGAAAATTAATTATGTGGAGGCAATAATATTGGCAAAAATGATGGGACCTAGATTCAAAGAATCTAGAAGACTAGGATTAAACGTATGCGGTCACCCAAAAGCAAACAAGAGAATGACTAAGGGTACTGCAAGATCCGACAAGAAATTAACAGAATACGGTAAACAACTTTTAGAAAAACAAAGACTAAGAGCTTACTACGGCGTACTTGAAAAGCAATTCGTAAATCTTTTCAAAGAAGCTAAGAAATCACCTGAACAAACAGGTACAGCTCTAGTTCAATTCCTTGAAATGAGACTTGACAATCTTGCTTACAGAATGGGCTTTGCAAGTTCTATTAGACAAGCAAGACAAATGGTTTCTCACGGACATGTGTATGTAAACGGAAAGAAACTTAACATTCCTTCATACAGATGCAAACCAGGAGATGTAATTTCACTTTCTCCAAGAGGAATGAAAGCGGATATGTTCAAAGAAAACTTTGAAACTAACTTCGTAACAAGTTACCCATACATTTCAAAGGACAAAAACTTCAAGGCAACACTTACAAGTGTACCAGGTAGAGAAGATATTCCTATCGAAATTGAAGACCAACTAATCGTTGAGTTCTACTCAAAGAATATGTAATTTACAAAAAACTCCCTTTTCTGGTTGGGAGTTTTTTTATTTTTTGTAAAAGTTTGGGTTGGTTAGTTGTAGAGTAAGTAAATTAATGAATACAGTCGCCATAGTGTGTTCAATACCTCTACATTGTCATCCTGATAGAACAAAGTGAACTGAATGATCTCAACACAAAAACTTAATGAAGACAGTCACCCTGAGCAAGGAAATTTATTTCCGAGTCGAACGTGTATAACCGATGTGGGTTCAAGCATTGATGATTTTAAAAATTATAATTAAAATAAATAAATATCTTTTAATTATTTTCCAAGATTTCTATGCAGATGTTAGATCCTTCGACTACAAAGGCTAACGCCTTTTTCGCTCAGGATGACTGTATTTGGGATGTCATTTTAGCCTCGAAGTCCTAGCCGAAATCTCCCGTTTCGTTGCACCTCGTCATTTCCAAAGAAGCCGAATGGAGTGAAGGCTGATTTGCAGAACTCGACTGCCCGGCTGTGGAACCTAGAAGGTTTGCTACTGGGAGAAATAATAGCATGGTTTTTTGTACGGCTTCGCCTTAGGGAGAAGTGTGTAGTATTAAGGCTGATGGAAGCAGATTGCTTCCGCTACTTTTGTAAATATATATTTGTCTCTCCTCTTTCTGGGTATAATTTTATTGAGGTGATTTTATGAATAACGATCCTAAATTTATAAAGCTTGTTACTGTTTCTGATAGAGTTAAGTTTGATCTTATTACTTCTATGCTCGATGAATATGAAATTCCTTTCATTGTAAAAGATGACGAGGCTGGAAGCATTATGAGAATCATTGGTGGTTCTAGCATCTATGGTGCGACCATCTATGTTCCTGATTTTATCTATGAAAAGTCTAGAAACATCGTTGCTGATACTTTTGAAGGCATCGAGTTCGACAATTATGAGCCAGAGAAAGAAATTTAATTTTATTTATTTTAATTTTAACTTTCCCGATTTTTATCGGGATTTTTTGTATCAAAAAAAGGTACCTTCAGTACCTTTCGTTTATATATCCGTCGATTAGTGATTCTCTAAGATTCTCATCGAATATATTTTTTGATTTTAATTTTTCTATTATGTCTTTTGACTTTGTGTGAAAGATTGCTTCTTTTTCATCTTTTACTACTATTTCTACCAAGGTATTCATAAGAGCTTTTGAATTGCACTCTACATAGTAACTTTCTATTTCCTTGTAATCTTTTAGCCTTAAGATCTCCAAGATTATTTCATCTTTTTGATTGTAGTAATTGTTGGATCTATTTAAGCAATCGTTATAGGATCTTTTTTTCTTCTTATCAAAACGATAAGACGATGCCAACATCCGGTAGTACTTTGCAACCGCATTGTAGTACTGGTAGTTATACATCGCCTTTTCATAGCTGTTAATATTTATATATGGACCTCTCATTTTAAGGACGAAGTATTCATAATTTAATTTTAGAAATTCTTGTTTTGATATTTTATTTTCTTCGTACTTTTTTATGAGGCTTGATCTATGTTCAAAAAATTTTTCAAACCAATTTTCCGACTTCATTACAATATAAATGACAATCCTTGTACAAGTAGTGGTAGTACCATGGCAATTATAAGTATAATTACCACTATCCTCACCATTGTCTTATTGTCCTTCATTTTATTCTCCTGTTAATTCTAGGGAATTTTCTTTTAAATATTCTGATACGTCTGCTATTTGGTATTCTGCGTTGATGTAGATTTCTCTATCTTCAAGTCCTGGTACTTTTGATAATTCTCTGTGTAGTTCTTCTAGTTCTTCTACGCTTGTGTCTATTACTTTATATAGTCCATCTACGTAGATTTTTTGAAGGTCAAAGTCCATTGCACATAGTCCACAAATAAATCCATAGAATGAATTTAGTGTTTCAATTTTGTAGTCCGCTGCGTTTATTAGTCTTATATTGTAATCAAGACTGAAGATGTGATCGTCATCTACGTCTACGAATGCAATATTTCCATTTCCACTTTTTAGATCCTTGTTTGCTTCTTCAATTAGCCATCTTGTCTTACCTACGCCTTTTGCGCCTAAAATAAATTTAATCATTTTGAATCTTCCTTTCTGAGTTGACCTTGGTAATAACCTTGTTTTTCCATTTTTTCTATTATTTCATCTCTTATCTTCCACCAGGATGTGTCCCAGTTGCAAAACAGTGTATTCTCTTCGGGAGCTCTGCCGAGTAGTCTTCCGATTACAACTTTTTCATCCAAATGTCTCAAAAATAGTATTACTCTTTCTTTGTATTCGTCTTTTGTGATAAGTTCCACTTCGCCATTTAAGTACATTTCTCCGAGTTTTGTTCCTTTTAATATATATAGAGCGTGGACTTTTACTTCATCTACTCCTAGGACGGAGATTATATTTGCACTTTCTACTGCATCTAAATCATCGTCATATGGTAAATTTAATATTAAATGTGTTGATATGCGAAGTCCTCTTTTTTTAATTCTTAGGACTGCATCTATATAGTCACTTAAGAGATGTCCTCTATTTATCTTTTCTAATGTGTGGTAATTAGGAGTTTGAAGTCCTACTTCCAAAGTGACCATGTATTTTTCATTTAATTTTTCCAAATAGTCAAGATGTCCTTCTGTTAGAAAATCTGGCCTTGCAGAGATATTTAAGCCTACTATTCTCTCGCATGCCCCTACCGCTTCTCCTACGGTCTTTTTAAAATTTTCTAGTTCCATATAGGTTGCTGTATAGTTTTGAATATAGGCTATGAATTTGTGTGCGTTATAGCGATCTTCTATATGAGCTATGTTTTTTTGTACCTGCTCTGTTATAGTGCCTTCGCTATTTTCAAATGATCCGCCTTCTTCTCCACAGAATATACAGCCGCCTGTTCCACAGGTTCCATCTCTATTTGGACAGCTTAGTCCTTCTACTTTTATCGGGATTTTGTATACTTTTTCGTGAAATCTATCTTTTAAAAATTTGGAATACTCGTTATATACCATTTTTTAAATATTCTAGCACCTCTTCTGGGTGTGTTTTTGCTTTTACATCTCTAAATTCTTTTACAAGTTTACCTTCTTTACCGAAGATAAATGTAGATCTGATTGTACGGATTACGTCTTTGCCGTACATTTTGCCTGCTTTTAATACGTCAAATTCCTTGTGTACTTCTCTTTCTGGATCTGCTAGTAGTTCAAATGGTAGATTTAGTTTTTCTTTGAACTTTATATGACTTTTCACAGTGTCTTTTGAGATTCCAACTATTTCTGCTCCAAGTTTTTTAAATTCATCATACAAATCACGGAACCCTTCTGCTTCTACTGTGCATCCACTGGTGTTGTCCTTTGGATAGAAGTATAGCACCAAAATCTTTCCTTCGAAGTCTTTTAAGGATAGTTCCCCATTTGTTGAATCTAGTTTAAAATCCATTATTCTTCGTCTTCCTCTTCTTCTATGATTGTGTCTAAGAAGTCTAGTATTCTTTCGTATTCTTCGTCTGATTCTATTTGAGTTAAAGCTACTTCATCATCTTCTAGTTCTTCATATCCAAAGACAATTATTTCGTTTTCTAATTCTCCTGACATTGGAACTAATGCTATATATTCTTTTTCTTCAAATTCGAAAACTCCTAGAGCTTGACATTCTAGCTCTGTATCGTCTTCTAATGTTAGTACCATTGTTTCGATTTCTTCTTCTAAATAATCTTGATCTTGGTCTTCACAACCGCAGCCACATCCGCAACCGCAGTCTTCATGATAAACTTTTTTCATAGTTTCCTCCTATTTATCTTTTGTATTTTTTAAAACTTCTATTAAAAGTTCATATACTCTTTTTGCTGAGCTGATGGAGAGACTTTCTCCAGGAGCGTGTATTCCAGTCATGGTTGGTCCTATAGATACCATGTCTATATTTCCAATGGTTTCTTTAAATATTCCACATTCCAGTCCGCCGTGAATTGCATAGTACTCAATATTTTGGTTAAATAGTTTCATATATGAGCTTGCAACTAGTTCTCTAACTTCCGAATGGTCTTCATATTGCCACTCTGGGTAGCTTGATGCGATTTTATATTCTGCTCCAAAGGCTTCTGCAAGTATCTTGTTCTTATCTGATAGGAATTCTTTTAGACTTCCTCTCGAAGATCTAAGGGTGGAGATGATCGTTAGTTTGTCATCTTCTTCTCTGATTACTCCTAGGTTTGAACTGGATTCTACAAGCCCTGGAATATCTTTTGAAAATGTCAAGACTCCGTTTGGTATTACATTTAGAACTGAGATTACTTTTTCTTTTAGTTCATCTTTGTAATGGTATTTTTCTTCATCTGAGTCTTCGAAGTTAAGCCTTACATCTGGATCTATTTTACCAAGTTCTTTTACATATTCTGCGTTGAGTCTTATTATAAGAAGTCTTACTTCGTTTAGATCTTCTGGTTTTATTGCAAGTTTTGCAGTCGCTCTTCTAGGGATTGCATTTTCTTTTATTCCACCATTTATGGAAATTAGTTTTATATCGAATTTTTCGTTTAATCTATAAAGAGCTCTTGCTAGTCTTACATTGGCATTTGCATAGCCTTTGTCTATATTTGTGCCGCTGTGCCCACCTTTTAGTCCACTTATTGAAAGTTCGTAGAAGTCTCTTTTATCTTTGAATTCTTCTCTTTCAATATCATAGATTAGATATGATCTTTGACCTCCTGCACAAGAAACTGTGGCAACTCCTTCTTCTTCAGAGTCTAGGTTTATAAGCCTCTTTCCTTTTAGTGGACTGCTATCTAAATTTCTCGCTCCAGTCATGCCTGACTCTTCGTTGGTGGTGAATAGACATTCAAGTCTTGGGTTCTTTAGATTTTCTTCGTCTAGTAGAGAAAGCATCATTGCAACAGCTATTCCATTGTCTGCCCCAAGGGTTGTTTCTTTAGCGATTATTAAATCTCTATCTACTATGAAGTCTATCGGATCTTTTGAAAAATCGTGTTTACTTTCAAATGTTTTTTCGCAGACCATATCCATGTGGCCTTGCAAAATTATCGGCTCTACATCTTCGTAGCCTTTGGATGGCTCCTTTACAATTATTACATTGTTTGCCGCATCTCTATAGTGTTCTAAGTCTCTATCCTTTGCAAAATCACATAGATAATCCGCTATCTGTTCTTCATGCATTGAACATCTTGGGATTTTCGTAATTTCTTCAAAGTAATAGAAGAGTTTTGTAGGTTCTAAGTGTTCTAGTTTTGACAAAAATACTCCCCCTTCTATTTTATTATACTCTAAAGTAAGCCACTATTCACCTACTTTGTAAATTTATTTTCTAAAGCTTTATATGACAATATCCGTCTGGATTCTTGTCTAAGTAGTCTTGGTGATACTCTTCAGCTTCGTAGAAATTTTTAAGTTTCAAAACTTCTGTTGCTATTGGCATCTTGTAGTCGCCTCTTATAGAATCTATAAATTCATCGATCTTTTCCTTATCTGATTCGTCTGTATAATAGATTCCTGTTCTATATTGACTGCCAATATCTGGTCCCTGTCTATTAATCATAGTTGGGTCTATTACTTTAAATAGAGCTTTTAAGATCTCTTCTAACCCTATTTTTTCTTCGTCATAATTTATCTTTACAGTTTCTGCAGCGTCTGTTCTATCTGAGCAAACTTCTTTGTAGCTTGGATTTTCAATTATGGAGTTGGCATAACCAACTTCTGTGTCTACTACTCCAGCTATTCTTTTGAAGTATGCCTCTACTCCCCAGAAGCATCCTCCTGCTAGGTAAATTTCTCTCATTTATTTCACTTCCCTTAAAGCATCTATTGCTTCATCTATATCATTCTTTTCCAATATGTCCTCTATACTTTTTATGGTGTCTTCTATATATTTTGGACTTAAGTCCAGGATATATTCCACTGATAGGTTTTCATCGAAGTTATCTGCAACCTTCTTAAGTAAAATATCCTCAACTTCTCTTTGAATGTTGTAGTCGATTTTTTTATCTTTAAATACATCTATAAACACAAGAGAGAATTTATATCTTAGAAAATATAAAAACTCCTCGAAACTTTCTGCCTTTGAGCCATCTTCGATGATGAAGATAATCTTGAAGAACATATTCCAAAACAGATCTTCATTTATTACATTTATAAGACTCTCTCCTACGGATCTTGTAAAACTATCCACATATGTAGGTGGCCTGTCGAATGTAATGTAGCTTTCTAAGTCCATTTCCATATCGGAAATAGATGTTATCTTATTTAGAAGTTTAATAAACTGTTCTCCATAGGAGAGCTCTTTCTGTTTTACACACTTCATAAATAAATAGTCTACTATTACATCGGTATTATTTTTAAAATTTATAACTATTCCAAGTTCATCTCTTACCTTAGTATTGAACACGTCGTGGATGATCTTTGATAGAAGAACTTTGAGCTGTTTCTTGTTGTCCTCATAGTCCTGTGAATCCATGGATTCCACATGGTTATATAGAAGCATGAGTTGAGTGTCAATCATAATTAGGTTTGTTCTAATAGATCCCAAAATATCTCTAAAGAAGTTTTCAGTGACCATGTAGTTGTAGTTTTTATATAGGACTTTATGGTCTATTTCTCCCCAAAATACGTTGACTATGGATTTTATCTGTAGCTCAAAATTAAGTTTTCTATTGTCTTTTGTCTTATAGAGTCCGTCTATCTTATAAATTCTAAAGCCATTCTTTTGAACCATAGGTTGTTTGTCAGAGAGTTTAAGAAAGATTCTTCTCTCGATTTGATTAGTATTATAGTCGTTATCTATATAGACGCAGAATATTTCCTTGATCTTGTTATACATATCAACTTCGTCTTTGTTAAATCTGCATTCTATTCTGATACCGATAAGGTCCTGCATCTGAAAAAGAGTTTCTTCTGGAGACATTCTGTCCAAGTAATAGTTATTTCTTACAATCTTCTCTTTTACAGAAGATCTGCTCTTAACTCTGTAAGAAATATTTACAAAACCTTCTTCTTCTTGAAATTCTTTCCTAAAAAAGTTGGAAATTTCCCTAGAGGCATCTAGCAAAAGATCGTAGTTACTTCCTAAGCAAGAAAGAGTTTCATCTATAAAATTAAAAAGTTGTAGTTTCATATACTCCTCCGCTTAATTTATACCCAAAGGGCTAGTTTCCCTTTGAGTTTTTAGTAACATTATATTTTTTGTATAATCTGTCTACAGTATTCTTGTAAAGATTCTTTTCTTTTTCTCTTCTTACCAACATTTCGATATCGTGTTTAGCTTCTTCAAAAGTTCTCACAGATTCATCGGTCTTGTTTGTAACCTTTATTATATGGTAACCAAACTGAGTCTTAACAGGTTCAGAGATTTCGCCAATGCCCATGTTAAAAGCAGCGTCTTCAAATTCTTTTACCATTTGACCCTTGGTAAACACACCTAAATTACCGCCATTTTCTTTAGAAGGACAGTTTGAAAATTCTTTTGCAAGTTTTTTGAAGTCTGCACCATTATCTAGTTTTTCTTTGATTTCTTTGGCTACAGATTCTTCTTCTACCAAGATATGTGAAGCTTCAACAGAAGCGTTGTTTTTGAAATTGTCCTTGTGAGCTTCGTAGTAGTTCTTTAGATCATCTTCAGTTACCTTTACATCTTCTAGTAATTTTCCAAGAGCATAGGATTTTAAAAGAGTTTCAGTAGTCTTTTCCAAAACTTTTACGAAGTCTTCGTCCTTGTCCATTCCCTTTTCAATAGCTTCCATGTAGATCATCTCTTGGTAAATCAGTTCATCTATAACTTGATCCATCATATTGTTTTGAGTGAAGTACATCCTCGTGTTTGGATCTAGTTGAGATAAAAATATATTTAGATCTTCATTTGTAATTTCTCTATCGTTTACTTTTGCTAATATTTCTTTGTTCATGTTACCTCCTATATGTGAATATTCTATCATTTATAGCAAAACTCTTCAAGATATGAAGCTTTTGTGGTAAAATTATTTAACAGGCAAAAATCTTGAAGCGCCAGAACCTTTTTGGTTGACGAGGAATGAGATCATCGAAATTTCGGCGGATGTCTCAAAGGTACCACAGCCTAAGTGCCATACAAATATGTGAGTAATCGCAAAACAAAATTGGCAAAGTGGAGCCGAGTAAATTTATCGGAGGTAATTATGTGCGGAATTGTTTGCTATGACGGAAAACAAAATGCTTTAGACATAATTGTTAATGGATTAGAAAAATTAGAGTACAGAGGCTATGACTCTGCAGGTATCTCTGTTATTCACGATAGAAAGATCGAAACTATAAAGAAAGCTGGACGACTAGATGTCCTTGAAAATGAAATAAAAAATAGAAACTTAAAATTTGTCCCAACCACAGGTATAGGGCACACAAGATGGGCAACCCACGGCGTACCTACTGACGAAAACGCTCATCCACATGTATCAATGGACGGAGTGATCTCTGTAGTTCACAACGGAATTATAGAAAACTACATGGACTTAAAAGAAGAGCTTATCCATGACGGATATGAATTTAAATCAGACACAGATACAGAAGTGGTGGCAGGAATCATTGCAAAGTACTATGAAAATAATCTTTTGGATACAGTTCTAAAGGTTAGAAATATGCTTGAAGGATCATATGCAATAGGAATCTTGTCAAACCATGACCCAGATACATTAATAGCTATTCGTCACGATGCACCACTTATTGCAGGAATAACAGATGACGGTATCATCGTCGCATCAGATATCACATCAATCATTGAATACACAAAGAATGTCATCTTCTTAGAATCTGGAGACCTAGTGTACTCAAATAAAAAAGAATACAAAATCTATGACAAAGATGGAAATGTTGTAGAAAGAGAAGTAAAGACCATCGATTGGAACTACGAAAAAGCTACCAAAGAAGGCTACGACCACTTCATGATCAAAGAGATAAACGAACAACCTCAAGCAATTAAAGAAGCAATCTCACTAAGATCAAAAGATGGATTTATAAACTTGGAAAATGGATTTACCAAAGAAGAAATTGAAAAATTCTCAACCATCTATGTAGTTGCATGCGGAACAGCTCATCACGCAGGAGAAGTGGGTAAATTTGCAATAGAAAAATTTGCAAAGCGCCCAGTGTACACAGAAATCGCATCAGAATTCAGATACCAAAATCCATTTATAGATGAAAATTCACTACTAATTGTAGTATCTCAATCAGGAGAAACTGCCGACACATTGGCAGCCATCAAAGAAGCCAAGAGAAGAGGAGCAAAGGTTCTTTCAATCACCAACGTGGTTGGTTCATCTATAGATAGAGAGTCAGACAAGACCATCTATTGCTACGCTGGACCAGAAGTATCAGTAGCATCTACCAAGGCTTACACGACACAGCTAGTTGCGCTATACTTCTTGGCACTGGACTTTGCATACAAAACTGGCAAGATGACAGAAGAAGAAGTAAGAGAAGTAATTAAAAATCTTAAAAAAGTACCAGAACAAATCACAGAAATCTTAAAAGATCACAGCGTAGTAAAAGAAGTCGCAGACGAAATCAAGGATTCAGATTCATCCTTCTATATCGGTCGTGGCATCGACTACCTATCAGCAAAGGAAGGAGCATTAAAACTAAAAGAAGTAACCTACATCCATGTAGAAGCCTTTCCAGCAGGAGAACTAAAACATGGATCACTAGCGCTTATAGAAGAAAAAACACCTGCATTTGCAATAGCAGGAAATAAAAAACTCCTACCAAAGACACAGTCAAATATCAAAGAAATCTCAGCAAGAGGCGGCTGGGTATATGGAATAGGAATAGACGACGATTTAGAACTACTAAAATCAACCTGCAGAAAAGTTATAATCCTACCAGAAAATATGGATATATTGATGCCGATACTAACAGCAATCCCAATGCAACTACTTGCATACTACACATCAGTAGCAAAGGGAATCGATGTAGACAGACCAAGAAACTTGGCAAAATCAGTAACAGTAGAATAAAATTATACAAATTATAGTGAGGACTTTCCTCACTATTTTTTTGTTTTTGTTTGTTGTAGTGAAATTAAATTTATTTTTGTAGCGGAAGCAACCTGCTTCCATAAGAATCGATACTAAATTATTTTTTATTCAGGCGAAGCCGTAAAACAAGCTTTTCTATTATTTGTCTCTGTAGCGGAAATCCAGGTTCCACAGCCAAAGGTTACAAAGACTTCCCAACTGGTCACCCTGAGCGAAAAACTATAATGCTCTGATTCCTTCCCCAACTGCAGTCACCCTGAGCGAAAGAGCCGTAAGGCTCTGAAGTCGAATGGGTCTAACCTCTATAGAGCAATTTAGACAAATGAAATAATTTCAATTACTATTTTAATGATTATTATGTTTCATGCTATCCGGATAGCATCTAAATAAATAATCCAAACTTTACCTCACCAAGTAAGAGATCCTTCGAAGCCCTAGCCGAAATCTTTGATTTCGTTGCAGGTCTT
>CABTWG010000008.1 GCA_902488455.1 uncultured Peptoniphilus sp. | reverse complement strand
CATTTCCTTTTAGATATTCTTTTACTACTTTCTCCTTAAATTCTGTTTTGTATTTTGTCATTAAAAAACTGACCTCCTTTAGTTGGTTTGTTAGTCCAACTTTTGGGGGTCAGTTCATTATAAAAGGGGGTTTTTATTTTATATTTTTCTAAACATTTAATTTTTTCTACTTCGAATAATTTTCTATGAAGTAGATTATAATATTTACTATTTCTTCTTGTGAAAACCTAGATGAATTAATGGTAAAGTCATAATCTGAAGCACGACCAAAGCTACCTTTGGTGAATCTGTCGTAGTGATTGATTCTTCTAAAATCCATCTTTTTAATCTTACTCGTCGCCTTTTCTTCGTCATAGTCCATCTGATCCATAATATTTTTAACCCTATCTTCGAAATCACAAGCTATGAAGATATTAAGAGGATTGTAGTCCCTTAGAATATACCCAGCGCATTTGCCTAGGATAACCGCATTTCGACCCTTTGCAATATCTCTTATGGTCTTTGCATCAGCGAGAAATCTTGCGTCAGAGATCATCATATCCTCTTCTTGATAAGAATCATTTTCTCTGTAGAGATCGTAGACAGTTCCCTTTAAGAACGAATCTTCCTTAGAAACAGAACTAATATCCACTTGAGTTTCCAAAGTCTTAAGTTCGATTATATTCTCATCAAAATACTCAGCTCCAAGCCTATCAGCAACAGCCTTCGCAATTGAATCACCCTTAGAGCCATAGAGTCTATCGATGGTTACAAGCGTATTCGATTTTTTATTTGAAAAGTTAAATAATTTTTTAAACATAGTCTTCTCCTATAAGTTTGGCATTACTTTAGCACATATTTATGAAAATAAAGTTAATAATATTGGAATATTTATTCAAACTTAGTAAATTTTCTAGATTTCTTCTAAAAATTTTAAAAATATTTTATTCGATAATAAGTCAATGTTTCTTTTAATTAATTATAACATACGTAAATTAATCTATTATTTAAGAAATTTTAAAGAAAATTTTATTTGCAATTCATCCAATAAAAAAACCAAGGTTTCCCTTGGCTTACTCTATTGAATGTTTTAATACTTCCATTATGTGATTTAGTTTTATTAAGTCTTTTGATTCTTGTTTTATATTTTTCGGCACGTAGATATTTTTAAATCCCATGCGTCTTGCTTCTGATATCCTCACGTCTATTGACGGACATACTTTAAGTTCTCCAGTTAGTCCTACGTCTGCGATAAATACGCTGGAGGCTTTTACTGGTTTACCTACTAGACTTGAGTAGATACTTACTAACACCGATAGATTCGATGCTGTGTCTTGTAGTTTTATTCCGCCTGTGGTTTTTACTACCACGTTTTTATCCATCATCGGAACTTCGCCTCGTTCTTCTAGGATGGATATGAGGGTGAAGAGTTGTTCTTTTCGCAGATGCTCTGATACTCTTGACGGATATGGCATAAATGATTTTGAAACCAAAGACTCTACTTCGAGTATGATTGGTCTTGTGCCTTCTCTTGTTACTGATAGGGCTGAGCCTGGTACATTCTTTCCATTTTCTCTCTCTGTCATAAAGTATTCCGATGGATTATCTATGGATGTCAGTCCTTTTTCATCCATCTTAAAAAATCCCATCTCTCCTGTGCTTCCGTACCTATTCTTGGTGGTTGATAGTATTCTAAGTTCTTCGTAGGTTTCTCCTGATAGTAGAAGTACTGTGTCAACTGCGTGTTCTAGTGATCTTACTCCTGCTAGTGAATCTTCCTTAGTCATCTGTCCGACGATAAAGACTGCTCTTGGTCTTGTTTCATTCTTCGCCATATTCATTAGCATATGGATGGATTCCATTATTTGTGTCGGTGATCCTGCCCTTGACTCAATGTTTGGAATTATAAATGTCTGTATCGAGTCGACGATTACAAAGTCGCAGTCCAAGCTTTCCACTTCGTCTATGACGTCTAGAAGATTATTCGTTGAGATTACAAATAGATTGTCAGAGATATGCTCTACTATTCTCATGGCTCTCTGTCTGATTTGGCTCGCCGATTCTTCTCCCGATGCGTAGAGTACCTTTTTTCCTTTTGATGCTAGGATGTTTGATATTTGTAGAAGCAATGTAGATTTTCCTGCTCCTGGCCTTGCAGTTAAAATTGTGAGGGAATCTTTTAATATTCCCCCGCCCATTACTCTGTCAAATTCTGACACGCCTGTCATGATTCTCTCATCTTCTATAGTCTTTACTTCTTTTAATGGTTTCGATCCTTTGGATTTGAATATTTCAGTCTTTGATACGGACTTTGTCTTCTTCTCTTCCTTAGTCTCTTCCATTGAGCCCCATGCTCCACACTCTGGACATTTTCCTAAAAATCCTGGAGAAGTATATCCACATTCACTACACTTGTACATTTTCTACTTCCCTATTTTTTACTTTGTTTCTACGAATCACTAAGGATTCTCCATTTTTGTAGACTGTTACTGAGTCGCCTCTTTCAATCTCTCCGTTTACAAATTTGTCTGCAAGTACGTCTTCTATATTGGTTCTTATTGCTCTTGCGATTGGTCTTGCTCCATATTCTTTGTCGAAGCCGACTTTGGAGATATAATCTACCACGTCTTCTGTAAACTTAAGTTCTAGTTCTAAGTCCTTAACTCTTTCTCTTAGTTCATCAAGCATTATTCTTACGATGTCCTTGATTTCTGCTTTACCCAATTCTTTAAACACGACTATATCGTCAACTCTATTTAAAAATTCTGGTCTAAATGTCTTCTTAAGTTCTTCGTTTATGATGTTTTTCATCTTTTCATATTCATTTTCTTCTTTGGTCTTCTCACTAGTTCCAAATCCAAGGCTTGATTTATTCTTTAGAAGGGTTGCTCCTGCATTAGATGTCATGATGATTATCGTATCTTTAAATGATACTGTCCTTCCTTGTGAGTCTGTAAGGATTCCATCATCTAATATTTGTAGAAGAATATTGAACACGTCTGAATGAGCCTTTTCTATTTCGTCAAAGAGGATTACTGAATATGGATTTGTCCTAACAATTTCTGTTAGTTGTCCACCTTCTTCGTGACCTACATATCCTGGAGGTGATCCTACTAGTCTACTTACAGAATGCTTTTCCATGTATTCACTCATGTCGATACGCACCATGTTGGATTCATTTCCAAAGACTTCTTCTGCCAGCTTCTTGGATAAATATGTCTTACCTACTCCTGTTGGTCCTACGAATATAAATGATCCTATCGGTCTATTCTTGTCCTTAAGTCCTACTCTTGCCCTCTTTATTGCTTTTGATAGCGTCATTATTGCTTCGTCTTGTCCCTTTACAGATTTTTTAAGATTGGTATCCAGTTCTCTTAGTTTTGTATTTTCTTCTCTGGTTAATTTAGTAACTGGTACTCCTGACCAAGACGAAACTATTTCTTCTATGATTTCTACTGGTACTTCTGGTTTTTCTCTATTGTTATTATATTCTTCCTTCTTAAGCTCAAATGATTCTCTTATGGATGTTTCTTCATCTCTTAGTCTTGCTGCAAGTTCATAGTCCTGTGTATTTATTGCTCTTGCCTTTTCTTTTTCCAAGTCAATTAGCTTTTCTTCAAAATCTTTTACAAATCTCGGTGTCTTTGTATTTTTAATTCTCACCTTGGATGCCGATTCGTCGATTAAATCTATGGCTTTATCAGGAAGGTATCTATCGTTTATATACCTGCTTGAAAGTCTTACTGCAGTCTTTATTATTTCATCAGAGATTGTAACCATATGGTGAGATTCATAAGCAGGTCTTAGCCCTTTTATGATTTCTACTGATTCTTCTTCTGTTGGTTCTTTTACATTTATCGCCACAAGTCTTCTTTCAAAGGCAGGATCTTTTTCTATATGCTTTCTATATTCCTTGGTGGTTGTGGCTCCGATGATTCTAATATCTCCCCTTGCCAGTGTTGGTTTTAAAATATTAGATGCATCCATTGCGCCTTCTGCACCACCTGCACCCATGATGACATGCATCTCGTCGATAAATAGAATTATGCTTTCATCTTTAGTCGCTTCTTCTATTACAGTCTTAAGCCTTTCTTCGAAGTCTCCTCTGTACTTTGCCCCTGCGATTAGCGAACTTACGTCTAGTGTCAATATTCTTTTGTCTTTTATTACTTCTGGCACATCGCCTTCTACGATTCTAGCTGCAAGTCCTTCGACTATTGCCGTCTTACCTACTCCTGGATCTCCAATTAATACAGGATTGTTTTTCTTTCTTCTTAGAAGAACTTGAATTATTCTCTCTATCTCTTCACTTCTTCCGATGATTGGATTGATCTTTCCTTCTCTTGCCCTTTTATTTAAGTCGATGGTCCATTCGTCAAGCTGTGAATTTTCTTCTGGTTTATTTCTTCTATCCTGTTTTTGTGATGGATTAAGCGCTCTTAGAATAGATGCTTCCAAAGATTCTATATCTATTCCAAGATTTTTTAAAATCATTACAGCTATTCCTTGTCCCTCTTTTAGGATTGCCAAGAGAAGGTGTTCTGTGCCAACTAGTTTAGAGTTTGTAACCCTTGCTGCTTCGTAGGACAGATCTATTATTCTTCTCGTGCGTGGGGTGTAGTTGAGAGGTCCCAAGTTTTCTCCTGAAGAGTTAACTGATACGATTGAGTCCAATTCTTGCTTCGCAAGATCATAACTAATACCCACTTGGTAAAGGATGCTCGAGCCTGCTCCTGTAGATTCTTTTATAATTCCAAGTAGCAGATGTTCCGAGCCTATATATGATTGGCCGCTGATTCTTGCTTCTCTTTGTGCAAGTAGCATCGCCCTCTTTGCCGGTTCTGAAAAATTATCAAAAATCGCCATTAAAATTCCTCCTTCATAAGTTTTCTGACTAGATTCGCCCTTACAATATCCAGTGACTTATCGTCTAAAATCTGTTTTCTATCGTGCTCAATCGCTCCGTTTGTAAGTGAATCCATCTCATCTATTAAATTTCTATTTCCTATCTTTTTTATTATTGAGAGAGAAACTCCCAAATCCAAAATTATTAAATTGTCCATCATCTCATAGGTTTTTAAAATTCGTGCGTTTCTAAGGAGCCCATAGGATCTGTTGACCATATCCTTAAGCACTGCAATATCGTCAAGATATAGTTTTTTTCTATTGTCTTCTTCTATCTCAACAAGTTCCTTTGCTATGTTTGAAATCTTATTTATTATAGTAAGTTCTGATTCACCTATGGTCACCATGTTTTTAAGCACAAATATATTTTTAAGGTTTGTATTTTTTACTTTAAATGGTTCAAGCATATAACCCATTCTATTTATAGATTTTGAAATATTTTTGATTCCAAAATAATTTGTCGCAGGTAGTGATACTACTACAAAAGCTTGAAGTCCAGTTCCCACTATCCATGGATCTGTAGTCAAATATCCAAAATCTTTGTCAAATGCATAATTTATCTTGGAAGATATTCTATCATCTAGGCTGCATATCTTTTTATATTGATCTAAGAGATTCTCTCTTCCCATTGAAGTAAAAACCATGTGGTCTTCGCCCATCAGGTATATCTTTGCCTCTTCATTTTTCAAGTAGGAGGAGAACTCTCCATTATTTAAAAGACGTGGACTTGTCGTAAACTCTTCCTTTAATTTCAAAAGTTCATAAGTGGTTAGTTCCTTTAATCTTCTGTGCTTAAATTCAGGAAGCTCTTCTGCAATTTTGTTTCCAAGCTCAATTGCCTCTGAGCTATTTAGTGTGGTTGTAAATTTGCTTCCTTCGAGATTTCTGTGAAGTCTTATGGCATTATAAAGTATCATTCTTCACTTCCAAATCTCTTATCTCATCCCTTAAGATAGCTGCCTCTTCGTAATTTTCAAGAATTAACGCTTCTTGCAATTTATCTTTTAGATCAAGAATCTTTCTTCCGACCTTTAGATCGGTTGGACATGACTTTGGAATCTTGCCTTTGTGTACAGAAGATAGTTGGTAATTCTGCAAGAAATCATTTATTTCATCCCTAAATTCATCGTAGCAATGGATACATCCGAGGTTAGAAGTCTTAAGCACTTCCTCAATCCGTCTTCCACAGAATCTACAGGTTTTCTCTACATCTATTGTATCTTCTGTATTAAAAAGTTCTTTAAAGAGATCTTTAAATCCATCTATCATTAGAAAATTTCCCTTGAACTTCTTTGCTGCACACTCTTTGCAAAGATGCACCTCTGTCACTTCGTTATCCTCTATTTTTGTAAAAGAAATAACAGACTCTCTTTTTTTACAGTTGTCACAGATCATTTCTCTTTCCCTCCCAGTACATAAACAATCATATTTTTAAGAATATCAGCTCGCACCTCGTTTCGATCCTCTCTTATCTTGCATAGAGATCTATTCGATATTGCTGCCATGATTAAATTCTTTTCGTTCTCATCTATTTTTCCCATTTCATAGAGAGCTTCGACTATGTCTTGAGCCTTTTCAAAAGTTATGGAATCGCCAATCTCATTGAAGAGATTCTCTCTCTTTCTGCCATATTCTGTAATGGTAAGCCTTGTGATCCTTATGAAGCCTCCGCCTCCTCGACGGGACTCCACATAAAATCCTTTAAAAGGAGTAAATCTCGTCATAAGCACATAATTTATTTGAGAAGGGGCACAATCAAATTTCTTCGCGATGATTGATCTTTGGATCTCTAATGAGCCTTCTTCCTCTTCTAAAAGTTGTAATAAAAATTCTTCTATATTATTTGAAATCTTTGCCATATTTTCACCTTTGACATTCTTTGACATTTAAGTTTAAAAAAATTTCTTTGTTAATGATTTTATAATACCACATATTGGTATAGATTGTAAATAGTTTCTTGACGTTCTTTGACATTTGAAGATTTTCTTGTTCAAATTAAATTTATTAATTGAATTTTTTTAAAATGTGTAACGATTACTCAAAATATAAAATAAAAAAACCTGCTGATCTCTCAACAGATTTTCTATATTAATCTTCAAATTTATAATCTTTTATCTTTTCATTTTCAAATGGATCTTTGTACTTAGAGTTTTTCATAAATTGATCCACGTTTTTCTTAACCCTTGTGGTTGATTGAATGGTTCCAACTCCTGCGATGCATCCTCCAGGGCAAGCCATTCCTTCCAGTAAGTATCCATCTTTTCTTCCAGCTTTTGCAAGTTTTAACATCTTTATACATTCAGATAGTGAGTTTGCACCTTCGATTAAGATTTCTCTACTTGGATCTATCTCTTCAGCCACTTTTTTAACTGCAGCTGCAACTCCTCCTGCTACTGGATAACCTCTTCCAAGTGCAGATGAATCTTCTATATCATCTTCAACTTCTATGTCCATTGGTTCTACATCTTTTGCAACGAACATTCCCATCAGTTCTTCAAATGTAAGCACGAAGTCAACTGAAGACTTAATATTTGTATCCAAGGCTTCTAGCTTCTTAGAAGTACAAGGTCCTATAAATACTACTACCGCTTCTGGATCAATATTTTTAATATATTCTGCAGTGTACCTCATTGGTGAGCCAGAGTCGGAGATTTGATCACTGAGTTCTGGGAACATATTTTTAATCATAAGTGACCAACTAAAGCAACATGAAGTTCCCATGTAAGGGATTTTTTCTGGTACTCTTTCTAAGTATTCATGAGCTTCATGTAGAGTTGTAAGGTCTGCTCCTAAACCAACTTCAAAAACATCTTTAAAGCCAAGCTGCTTTATCGCTTCGAATACTTGTTTTGGAGTTGTGCTTAGTCCAAACTGACCAATAAATGAAGGCGCTACAGCTGCATATAGTTTCTTGCCAGCTTTAATCGCCTTTATTACTTGGTAAATCTGTGATTTATCAGCTATAGCTCCGAAAGGGCATTCAGAGATACATCTTCCACAAGCTACACACTTATCTTGGTCTATCTCAGCTCTATTGTATTCATCTGAACCGATTGCACCTACACCACATGCAGCACTACAAGGTCTGTCATAGTCAACTATTGCGTGATAAGGACAATTATCTCTACACCTTCCGCATTTGACGCATTTGTCATGGTCTATTTCTGCACGACGCTTGCCAATCGTAACTGCGTTTACAGGACAGACACTGGTACAAGGGTGAGCCATACATCTTCTGCAGTTATCTGTCACATAAAATGCTCTTGTAGGACATGATTCACATGCAAATTTAATTACATTTACAAGAGGCTTTTCATAGGCATTTGTGTCTATGTCTATCTTGTCAAATCCATCGGTAATTCTCTTATAAACGCCAATATCTCTAATTGGTAGACCAAGAGCAAGTCTTATTCTTTCGTCGGCAATTGCTCTTTCTCTAAACATAGATTCTCTAAACTGAGCAACTTCTCCTGGAAAAAGACGATAACTTGCGTCTTCGAAATTACTGGTGTCTAAATCATTGTAGGCGATTCTTGCAACTTCTGCAAAAACCCTACGTCTGATATCGACTATCCTTGAATAACTCTCTTTCATAGATCTTTCCTCAATGCATCCATTACTTTTTCACTTACTACTTGTGGTGTTGCATTGTATACTATTTCATCATCAATCATTACGATTGGAGCCTTACTTACGTTATCACCTTTGCATAGATTTAAACATTTACTAATGGAAATTTCCAAATTTTTCGAACTACAAATCTCTGATTCAGGACCACAGAGATCTTTTGCTATGTATTCTAATTGATCATAGATCTGATTGGCACCCATCATTGTGCATCTAGATCCCATACAAACTGTAACTTTCATTTTATACCTCCTACATTATCATTATAACAGAGAACATTGTTCTTTTCTATGATGTAAAACACAATGAATCTTCTCTTGTACTTTTAAAATCAAAATATTTTTGTTATAATGATCTACGGTGATTTTAATGAAAAAAATAGGTGGAGTTTACATCTTTCTATCTTACTTCGTCGGAATAATATACCTACTTGCATATTATTTCTTGATGACAGAGTTTTTTAAGGTGGATCCATTTCACGGAATATACTTAGTTCTTTCAATCTATATTGTCATTTGTTATATTTTATTTCCTTGGTCATGGAACCATCTATATGATTTGGTTGAAAACACTCCTCTATCAGTTCTTAGTTTTTCCAAACTATTTATGGGACTTGGATTTTTCTTCCCATTTATTCTACTCTTTAACGACAAAGAAAAGAAAGATTTTTACGAAGAAGTTTAATGTACACATAAAAAGCGACTAAAGTTTTGTACTATAGTCGCTTTTATTTATTTAACCATTACAGTGAAGTCAGATTTTATTAAGATCGTGCTCCCCTGTTTTATATTTTCGTCTAAGGATAGATTTGCTATCTCTGTCATAAGTATCTCTTCGATACTTCTTTGAATGTCCTTTGTCGATCTTATTGCAAACCTCTTTATTATATCTTTTAAATTTACTTCCCATTCCAAGAATATTGCCTGGTCTTCAAGTTCTAATTTAATCTCGTTCAATCTAAGGGCTAGTATCTTTGAAAGTTCGTCAATGTTAAATTCTGACAGTATAAGTGCGTCATCCACATGACTTGTTGTTTCAGGGTTTGGTTCTTCCCTAGTTGTTAAAAACACGATGGTGTTTTTAAAGTCGATCTCTCTTCCCTTATTATCTCTAATTGAACCTTCGTCGATTATTTGATATATAACTCCAAGCACTTCTGCATTTGCAAGCTCTATGTCTTCAAATAGTAAGATTGAATAAGGTTTCGTCCTTATGGTCTCTGTCAAGATTCCACCAAGTTCATGTCCAACGTATCCTGGAGGAGCTCCTATGAGTTTTGTAACCGAACTCTTATCAGTGTATTCGCTCATTTCAAAACTTAGTACAGAGCCGCTCTCTTCATATAATTTTTCAGAAAGCACCTCTGCAAGGTAGGTCTTGCCAGTTCCTCTGGGACCTGAAACCAGGTATGAAATTGGTTTATTCCTTTTAAATAGACCTGACTTCGCCCTTATGACTGCATTTACAACTTCATTTACTGCACTTTCTTGTCCAATATATATCTTTTCGATTTCAGATTTAAGTGATTTTATCTTTTCAGATTCTTTTTTATTCAAAGTCGTTATAGAAATTCCAGTGTTTCTCGATAGAACTTCTAATATTTCAGATTCTGTAACTTCATCCTTAATAGGATAGTATGGAGCTTTTTTTCTAAGTTCCTCAAGATGTTTTTCTCTATTGTCATACTCTACGCTAAACTGCTTAAGTTTTTCGAAGTCATGGGATTCTTTTGCAGATTCTATATTCTTGCTTAGAAGTTCTAAGCTCGATGTTTCTTTAGAAATGTCGTCGAGTCTTTCTATTTCTTTCTTCCAAAGATCCTTCTTTTCATCGTAGAATTTTCTCTTTTCCTTTATTTCAACTTCCAGCTTTTGAAGTCTTTGTTCACTTCTAATATCTTTTTCGATTTCCAAATCGACTTTTTCTGTTTCAAGCCTTATGAGTTCACGGTTTAATTCGTCTATTTCTTGTGGAACTGAGTCGATTTCCATCCTTACCATGGAACTTGCTTCGTCGATTAAATCGATGGCTTTGTCCGGAAGATATCTATCGTTTATATATCTACTTGAGAGTTTAACAGCAGATACTATGGCTGAATCTTTGATATTTAATTTGTGATGGGCTTCGTACTTCTTTTTTATTCCCCTTAGAATTGAAATAGCCCCTTCTTCTGAAGGCTCTTCAATCAGAATTCTTTGGAATCTTCTCTCGAGTGCAGAGTCGGTTTCAATATATTTTCTATATTCTCTCGTGGTAGTTGCACCGATGGTTAGGATCTCTCCCCTAGCAAGCATAGGTTTTAATATATTTGATGTATCCATTGCGCCATTGGTTCCACTTCCAATTATATTGTGAAGTTCATCTATAAATAAGATTATCTGTCCGTCGGAATTTTTAACTATGTCTAAAACTTTTTTAAGTCTCTCTTCAAAATCTCCTCTGAATTTCGCTCCCGCAAGGACAGATGTCATATCTAGAGAGAACACAACTTTATCTCTTAAGGTTTCTGGTACATCTCCAGATGCAATTCTTAAAACAAGTCCTTCCACCACTGCAGTCTTACCGACGCCGGCTTCACCGATTAGGACCGGATTATTTTTTATCCTCCTTGATAGAACTCTTATGACATTTGATGTTTCTTCGTCTCTTCCAATGATTGGATCAATCTTTCCCTCCTTGGCTTCTTCTGTCAAATTCCTTCCAAATTTAAGAAGATACTTCATATTTTCACTTGAAATGTTTCCAAGCTTTTTTTCTGTAAAATCCTCTAAGAATTTAGATTTCATAATTTCGTATGATAGTCCAAAACTTTTAGCAATTTCTTGTGAAACAGTCTTGTCTTCTCTAAGGATGGCAAGGTAAAGTGAGTTTACATTTACAAATGATTCATATTGATTTCTAGATATCTCTTCAGAGTTTACAATTATCCTTTGGTATGGACGAGAATAGTATAACTTAGTTAAACCTTTTGAACTTCTAAGTTTTTCTATTGCACTTACAACTTTGTTCTCATACTCTTTTAAATCCACGCCCATTTCAAGAAGTGTCTCCAAGAGAGAAAGACCATTAGTGCGTAGTATGGCAAGGGTTAAATGAAGATCAGTTATCTCTGCATTTTCATATCTTACCGCCAAATTCTGTGCATCTTTAAATATATTTACAACCTGCCTAGAAAACTTTTCTGGATTCATATTATCACCTCAAAAAAATAAGAGAGCGACTGCCCCCTTAAACTAAAAGATCAACATTATTAAATGTGATGCGATTCCTGCACAAATACCACCAATTGTGTGGCTTAGTATGGCATTACCTGTCATTTCTTTTGTTCCAAGAGCATCCATCATTGCTATATGTGTAGATAGATATCCACTCCAGCACATACAAATAGATGTAAATACTGCGATATCATTTGCATTTACAAGATTTTTGTTAACCATTTCTGATACCATTCCTATAGCAGCACCAGAACTTCCAAGAGCTGTAATTGGTACAGCGATAGCTTGCGGACTAGAAAAACCAAATAAAGGTTTCAAAATTACATTTAGTTTTTCTCCAAGCACTGGAAGAATGGCAATACCTTGGTTTGCTGATCCATTGTACACACCAGCTTCACCTACACCATTTGTAAGCATTATAACAAGTGTACAAATTAAAACAACACCAGGGATGATTGAAACTCCCATGTCAACTCCAACCTTACCACCGTCAAGTAGAGATTGGATAAATCTTGAACCTGCACTACCTTCTCTTACTCTTCTCATACCTTCTGGAATTGGATCTGATAGAGTGGTCTCTACCTTGTCAACTGTTCCATAATATTTTTTTGTATGTCTCATCATTAGTCTTACAGAAATTATAGAACCTATTACTGCTCCCAAATTTCCAATAAGAGCTGCTCGTATTGCTCCTTCAACTTTGAAACTCATCATAGTTGTAGTAACTATAAGTCCCATTCCAAATGCTGTCCCTAAATTTGTAAGGGCTGGCATTTGATATTTTTTAAAGTATTGTCTGAAGTTATCATCGTGAGCAAGCGTAAGTATCGCTGGATTATCAGACATGTAGCAGTTTAACATTCCTAGAGAACTAGCTCCCGGTAGATCGTAAAGTGGTCCCATTACTTTAGATAAGACTCTATTAATAAGTGCAATAACTCCAAATTCTGAAAACAGACCACTGACACCACCTGCTAAAACCGCAACTGCCATAAGATAGAAGCATACGTTCATAAGTAGATCAAACCCTGTGTTCATCATAGTCTTGATCATGTTGGTGCCGCCCATAATACTTCCCATGTAACAGAAGAACGCCATAAATATTGCGATAAATATAATCGCTTCTAGGCCAACTTCTTTTTTAAACATGGATTTGCTGTTATTCTTTTCCAATTTTCCTCCTTAACGTTATAAATTAGTTGTATTAAGAAAAATACCGGCTTTAATTCAAAGCCGGAAATTTTTATATGGTTAATTCTTATTATACAAAATATTCATTATTTATCAATACTATATTTTCCAGGTTTAGCTTCTCCTTTTGCTCCTGGATAGTATTTAGGATTTTTAAAGAAGTCATCACAAATTTCTTTGACTTCTCCACTAAGTATAACCATACCAAGCATATTTGTAAATACTACAAGTCCTAGAGTAAAGTCTAAGAATGCGCCAGCATCTTCGAATTCAACGAATGCGCCTAGAAGTACCATTGCACATCCTACGAATCTCATTATTTTACCAAATGCTGTACCAAATAGGTATTCACCTTGTTTTTCTGTATAGAATACAATAACTATAATTGTTGAAAGTACGAATAAGAATAGTGATATAGCTATAATTGCTGTACCAAATTGACCAAAAGCTGTGTTGAATGCTCTTTCAACAGCGATACCAGAATTACCAGCATCATGCCAGTTATCAGTTACTATTACTATAAGAACTGAAATTGAACAAACTATAATTGTGTCTGCTATAACTTCGAAAATACCCCACATACCTTGTCTTGCTGGGTGGTCTGTGATAGCTGTAGAGTGTGCATATGGTGCAGAACCCATACCAGCTTCGTTTGAGTAACATCCTCTTGCTAGACCAGCTTTAATAGCTGCTGCAAGTGTTGCTCCACCGATACCTCCAGCTACAGCTTGAGGATTAAAAGCTCCTTTAAAAATAACTGCAAATGCGTGAGGAATTTGACCAGCGTGCATGATTAATATGATAAGTCCCATTATAATATAAATTCCAGCCATGATTGGAACCATTTTTTCTGTAACTTGTCCGATTCTTTTAATTCCACCATAAGATACTAGTACAACTAGTACAAGTATAATTAATGCTGCAATTAATCTGCTAAGTCCAAGTTGTTCAAGAGGTCCAGCTGCTGCGATTGTTTGAAGTGTAATAGATGGAAGTATTTCTATCATAAAGAAGAAAGATACTAAAAATCCCATGATATTACCAAGGGTTCCACCGATTCCTTTTTTGAAAGTATAAGCAGGTCCACCAACAAACTCTCCATCAACATTCTTTTCTCTGTATTTAATTCCTAGTACAATTTCACCAAATTTAGTTGCTTGTCCTAAGATACCAGCAACCCACATCCAGAAAATAGCTCCTGGTCCTGCAACAAATATAATTGAAGGTGCAACTGTTATATTTGCAGCTCCAATTGATGATGCAAGAGCAGCTGAAGCAGCTTGGAATGGAGATACAGTACCTTCTCCGCCAACGTCTGATTTGAACATTTTACCAAAAGTTTCTTTTAAAATAAATGGTAAGTATTTAAATTGCATAAATCCTGTTCTAATGGTGATTAGAAGACCTCCACCCATTAGAAGAATAAGTATAGGCCATCCCCAGAAAAATCCGTTAAACTTATTCATAATATTCATAATAAATTCCATAATGTACTCCTTTAATTTATCCCTTTAATACATTTAACTAATATGTATAAAATTACTCCCTCCCTCGGGAAGGAGTAAAATTCAACTATTAGCAAAGAGTTGCGTATACTATAGCTTTTATAGTATGCATTCTGTTTTCTGCTTGGTCAAATACAAGAGATTGTCTAGATTCAAATACTTCATTTGAAACTTCCATTTCTTTTAGACCAAATTTTTCTTCGATATCTTTTCCAACTTTGGTTTCAGTGTCATGGAATGATGGTAGGCAGTGTAAGAAGATTGCTTTTTCGTTTGCATTTTCCATAACTTCCTTGTTGATTTGGTATTTGTGAAGAACGTCGATTCTGTGTTTCCAGATTTCAGCTGGTTCACCCATAGATACCCAAATGTCAGTGTATAGAACGTCTGCGTTCTTAGTTCCTTCTTTAACGTCAGAAATAAGTTCTACTGTACAGAAGTTTTCTTTAGCAATTTCTTTAGCCATTTCAACTAGGTGTGCTTCTGGGAATAGTTCTTCAGGTGCACATGCAACGAAGTTAACTCCCATCTTAGCACAAGCGATCATTAGAGAGTTTGCTACGTTGTTTCTAGCATCTCCCATGTAAACAAATTTAAGTCCTTTTAGATATCCAAAATGTTCTTCGATAGTTAAAAGGTCAGCAAGCATTTGTGTTGGATGCCATTCATCAGTTAGACCATTCCATACTGGAACTCCTGCATATTCAGCAAGTTCTTCAACAACTGATTGTTTGAATCCTCTATATTCGATACCGTCGTACATTCTTCCAAGTACTCTAGCAGTATCTTTTATAGATTCTTTATGTCCCATTTGAGATCCTTGTGGATCTAGGTAAGTAACTCCCATTCCTAGGTCATAACCTGCAACTTCAAATGAGCAACGAGTTCTAGTTGAAGTCTTTTCAAATAGAAGAACGATATTTTTTCCTTCTAAGTATTTGTGTGGAACTCCTGCTCTCTTAAGAGCTTTGAACTCTTTTGCAAGGTCTAGAAGATATCTCATATCTTCTGATGTAAAATCAATTAGTTTTAAGTAATTCTTACCTCTAAAATTCTTTGGCATAATAACTCTCCTTTTTAAAAAATTATAACGTATTCCTACAATCTCATTTTACAATAATCACAATATCGTGGAAGGACAAAATCTTTTATTATTTTTGTTTTTAATTGATTAAACCAGGAAAATGTTTCCTTTGTGTAGTTTTATCGATATTCTCTTAATTTAAAGTGCTTGTTATTTAAAAAAATTTGATATAATTAAAGTGGAGGTTATCATGACTAAGAATAGAAAAATCGAAATTCAAAGAACTTTTAACAAACAAGATCGAGAAGGAGATATTGTTAGCTTCGATGTGGAAGTAGATTATACGAAAACTGCTCCTCTTCTTCATAAAGAATCTAGATTTTTATTTGTTTTAGAAGGCGAAGGAAAAATGAAAGTCCTTAATAAAGAATTTGATTTGAAACCAGGAGTTATAGTAGCTCTACTTCCTTGGCAAATTTCTGAAATAATTGAAGTTATAAAGCCTGTTAGTTACTACTTGCTTGTATATTCTTTCGATGTTGTAAACGACATAATAAAAAGAAATTTAAATATTGACAATGAGGTTATAAATATAATTTCAAATCTGTATAAATATAATTATATTGTTCCTAACATAGTAGAACATAGAAAAATTAAAACTATCTTTGAAGATATTAGAGATGAAATAGGAATAAGGTCAATGTCAAACACCTACCATCACGATTATTATTCCATATATATAATTTCTAAGCTTTCAGAGTTAATAGTTTTATATCTACGAAATATACCTGATAATAAAGAAAAAAAATTTGACCTATCCCCTCTTCCTTCTGAAGAAATTTTCCAATATATGTATCTTAATTCTCAAAGAAAGATAACTCTAGAAGAGATGAGCAAGATATTCTGTATGAGTGAGTCTTCAATCTCTAGATATATATATTCCCTAACTGGTCTTGGATTTTATGATCTACTACAAGAAATGAAGCTAAACAAAGTAATTTATTTCCTATTATATACAGATTTAACCCTCGATGAGATTGCAGATATTCTAAACTATACTGATGCAGCTCACCTTTCAAGAGTTTTTAAAGAACAAAAAGGAATAGGTACCAAGAAGTTCAAAGACTCTTACCAAAACATAAATAATATCACTCACATTAAACATGATGATAATGCTGGTAGTATGGTTAAATATATCTACAAAAATTATTCGAAAAACTTACATATAGGCAATGTTTCCAAAATTTTCGATATGACTCCTCCATCTATCAATGAAGCTCTATGTTATTTAGTTGAAATGAACTTTTCAAATTTTTTAAATAATTTAAGAATAAAAAAAGCAGCGGAACTTCTTTTAGAAACCGATAAGCCAATTATAGAAATCGCTTTAGAGGTTGGATATAATTCAAGCAAATCATTTTCTCGAAATTTTATAAAATTTATGAAGGTGACTCCTGGTGAGTTTAGAAATATTGAAACATTGGAATAGCGTTTGCAGGATAAAAATGACCCAGATAATTGTATTTAATTGAATAATTAAATACATTATGGCTTGTTGACTTGTTTTCTAACAAGTGTAACAATAAATACTACAGTATTATAACATTAATTATGATAAACTATAACCAACAAATACTAAGAGGAGGCAGTATGAAATTTCATTTACCGATATTCGAAAAGCCTGACTTTTCAAAAGAGGCTTACAAAAATGCAAAAAATGTAACTGTAGCTGAAGTTGAAAAAGATGGAGTTGCTCCAGATCATTTTTACTTAACTACACACCTTCCTACTTTTTACAAAGTAGATGGAGAATGGTTACTACCAGAACACAACTCACTTAACTGTGTAGCAGTTCTTTCTGATGGCGAAATAATCATTAAAGAAATTAGAGATTTAAAGAAAGGCGAAAAGGTAGTTACTGGTAGAACAAAAGATGGTTCTAATGGAGTTTTAGTTTATAAAGAAGGTTTCCCTAAATCAGTTTATTCTGAACCTGGTCAAGCCGTTGAAACTTCTTTCTCAAGAGATTACAAATTCCTATTCGAACAAATGGAATACGAAAGAGATAATGGTGGATACATCGTATGGGTTCTTGGACCTTCAGTTGTTTTTGACCACGACACTAGAATTGCTCTTAATCACCTAGCTGAAGCTGGATATATAAACTGCTTAATGGCTGGTAATGCAATGGCAACTCATGACCTTGAAGGTGGATTCTTAGGAACTGCCCTAGGACAAAATATCTACACTCAACAAAACGTACCTAACGGACACTACAACCACCTTGACCTTCTAAATGAAGTTAGATCAATAGGATCTATTAAAAAATTCATCGCTGAAGGCAATGTAAAAGATGGTATCATAAAGACACTTTCACAAATGGACGTACCATTCGTGCTTGCAGGATCAATTAGAGATGACGGACCTCTTCCTGAAGTTTATGGAAATACAACAGAAGCTCTAACTCACATGAAAGAACATCTTGACAAGGCAACTTTAATCATAGGTCTTGCAACTATGCTTCACAACCTAGCTGCAGCTAACCTAGCTTCAAGTTATAGAATTAGAGAAAATGGAGATATCACTCCTGTTTATATGTACGGAATCGACGTTACTGAAAACGTAGCAAATAAAATGGCTCACGCTAGAGAAAATATTGCATTCGTGCCAATGATTACAAACGTACAAGACTTCGTTGTAAATCTAGAACGTGCACTTGTTACTCCAGCTGATAAGACATTTGCAGATGAAATGGAACTTCCTGAAGAAGAATATGTTGAACTAGAAAGTAAATCAAAAGAAAATGAAGAAGGAGGATTACTATGATGGATTTCCAAATGCCTAAATATCATCATCCAGATTTCGAACAAGAATTTCTTAAGAATGCACCTAATGTTCATTTAGAAGAAGTTAAGGTAGACGGCATCAGCCCTAGAAATTACCACGCTCTTTCAGTATATCCAGAGTACTTTAAAATAAATGGCAAGTGGGTTTTAGCTACTGAGTCAAGAATGGATACAGTATGTGTAGCAAACGATACTCCAGGTGAAGAAGCCGTTGACATTGTAGAATTTAGAAATCTTAAAAAAGGTGACAAAGTTGTAATCGGAAGAACTGAAGATGGTTCTGAAGGTATTTACATGTGGACCGGCGGATTCTTAGAAGAATCCGCAGAACTTGACACTTTTGCTTTTAGAGCAGGAAGATCAAGAGAAACTGCTTTTTCCGTTGACTATGATACACTTTACGATGTTCTTCGTCATGAAAAAGCTAACAATGGTTATGTTACTATGATCGTTGGTTCTGCAATTGCCCTAGATGAAGATGCAAGACTTGCCCTTGAAAGACTTATAAGAAACGGATATATTCAAGCAATCTTCTGTGGTACCGAAACTGCTGCATTCGACTTAGAACGCGGAATCTACGGTACAACTTGGGGACAAGAACATTTCGTTCATGAACAAAATACTACCGAAAATCTATATGAAACTATAAACCTTGCAAGAAAATATGGTTCAACTAAGGCTCTTGTTGAATCTGGTCTTGTAAAAGACGGTTTTATGAAAGCTACTATCGAGTGTGGCACCGAAGTAGTAATGGCTGGTACAATTAGAGATAGACTTGCACTACCTGAAACTATCAATAATGTTTACGAAGCTCAAAACAAGATGAGGAGCCACGCTAGACGTACCTCAACAATCATAATGCTTTCAGCTATTCTTTATACAATAGCAACTGGAAACATGACACCATCTTACAATGAGTTTGAAGGAGTTATAAGACCTGTTTATATGTACACAGTTGATATTCAAGAATTCGCTGTAAACAAACTATCTGACAGAGGAACTCTAACGGCTGTTTCAATGGTTACAAACGTACAAGACTTCATTAGAAATATAGATAGAGCTTTAAATAGTTAATTAGAGTTAAAGGCTTCTGTTATCAGAGGCCTTTTTTTAGTTTAGTCCTGTTATATTGACAAAACTATAAATTTAATCTAATCTTAAGTTAAGTTATTTGAAAGGAGAACTTATGAACAAAAATATTAATGTTTATTCAGAGATTGAAAAATTAAAAAAAGTTATTCTTCATAGACCTGGTCATGAGCTTACAAACCTCGCTCCAGACCAACTAGGCGAACTTTTATTCGATGAAATTCCATTTCTAGATGCTGCTATTGAAGAACATGATTACTTTGCACAAATCTTAAGAGACAATGGATGCGAAGTTTACTACCTAGAAGATTTGGCTGCAGAATCACTTACAGATTCAAGAATCAAAGAAGCTTTTATAAATGAATTCTTAGAAGAATCTGACATACAAGTTGATAGAGAAAAAGAAATCTTAAAGGAACTTTTCCAAGACATGGACAACAAAGAACTTGTTCTAAAGATGATGGGCGGAATTAGAAAGTCTGAAATGCCAGAATACAAAAAGACTTCCCTTCCAGAAATAATCGAAAAGGATGAATTCTTCGTTACAAAACCAATGCCAAACCTATACTTTACTAGAGACCCATTCTCTCTTATAGGCCACAGCGTTTCTCTAAACCATATGTGGAGCGAAACTAGAAGACGCGAAACATTATTTGGTAAATATATTTTCAAATATCACAATGACTTTAAAATAAAAGACGAAGATCTACACTACAATAGAGAACTTCCAGCATCAATCGAAGGTGGAGATATATTAGTTCTAAGCGACGAACTAATAGCTGTAGGTACTTCTGAAAGAACTTCTGCTCGTGCGATTGAACAATTTGCAAAGAGAGTTCTTAGAGAAGAAACTGGATTTAAAAAGATTCTTGTCCTTTCAATTCCTAAAAAACGTGCTTTTATGCATCTTGATACAGTATTTACCATGGTGGATAGAGATCTATTTACAGTTCATCCAGAAATCGAAGATTCTCTAACTTGTTTCGGAATTACATTTGACGGCAAGAACCTTCACACTGTAGAAGAATCTTCTGACATAGAAGAAGTCCTTCTTAAGAATCTTCACCTAGATAAGGTTGACCTTATTCGTCAAGGTTCAGGCGGACTACTAGATGCTTCTCGTGAACAATGGTCAGACGGTTACAATACTCTAGCTATTGCACCAAGAGAAGTAGTTGTTTATGATAGAAACGTAGTTACAAACCAAATTTTAAGAGACCACGGCGTTACACTTCACATTATGAAGTCAGGGGAACTTTCTAGAGGTAGAGGGGGCCCAAGATGTATGTCAATGCCTATATATAGAGAAAGAGCTTAATATTACAACAAAAAAAGGCAGCTTCGGCTGCCATTTTTATTTGTCAACTTATTGTATAGTTTAAAAGAGACCCATAAGGATCTCTTAATTAAGATTTAATATTAATATAATTGTTTTACATTGCCGATAGCAGTTGAAACTCCATCATTGAAAAGCTCATTGCCTTTGAAGTGTTCTTCTATTCCAGATTTAACCTTAGGGTCTTTTATCCTATCAAGAGTTCCTTGAGTTAAAGTCATCATGTATCGAACATCAAACTCATATCCGTGAACTTCCTTACCTTGCTTAATCTTTAGTCTGTACCTTAAAACATCGCCAAGTGGTGGAGCTAGAAGTTCACCGTTTCTATCTTTAGTTCTTAAATAGTTGTAGTTGTTTGGATTGCCTTGGAATAAATCATCAAAAACAACATATGAGGTTGTATTTTTTTCGACCCATCCACTTAATTTATCTCCAACAACGTGCCCATCATATTTGCCCATATATTTTCCATTTATTATATCTTTATGCCCGTTTTTCTTAGCTTCTATATGTTCGTTATAAGGGTAAAATCTAGGGTCAATCAATTCTATGCTCATAGTCCAGTCGTCAGGAGCGTTCTTAAAAGCATCTTTATTATTTACATAGAAGTGGAAAGGAGACATTAATTTGCCTTGTTCAACAGCAAATGGGTCTTTGTATCCAACTCTTATCTCAGGGGTTACCCAGTTAGCACTTACCTTGCCTGGATATTTATCAGCAGGTGGTGTTGAAATTACTTGAGACATTCTGCCGTTAACTATAGCATCGTTGTCTCCAGGTCTTCCCCAAACTTCTCCTTTGTGGTAAATCTTGCTAAAGAACAAGTTCAAGAGTTCGTCTTGGTTCAAATCCTTTCCTGCAACAGGCTTATCATTTCCTAGTGTTATGTCGATGTAGTGGTGTCCTTTTATTTGTTTGTAATCCACATTATATCCCATGTTTTCAGCTACGAATCTCAGAGGAATATAGGTTCTGTTGTCTTTTAAAACAGGAGTAACTGACTCATTTTTATCGATGAACTTTGGTTTATCGTTTAGAGTGGCGACGTTTTCGCCTATTATAAATATTAACTTTCTACCTAGTGCTTTATTTTCTACATAAATTATTTGACCTTTTTCCTCCCAATCGACCTTAAAGTTCATGTTTTCTGCAACTACTCTTAGTGGAACCATGGTTCTATCGTTTTCGATATATGGCATTCCTAGGTAGTCGCTTAACTGTACTTGCTTACCATTAACCGTTATCACAAAATTGTTTGGTTTTGCTTCTGCTTGTGCTTTTGCACCTGTAATTAGTACTGCAATAAACACTATAGCAAATATAATTCTAGAATTAAAAATACTTTTTAGTTTTAATTTCATAGTTTCCTCCATTATTACTATATTCGTTAGAAATATTATATCATATTTTTGATTTCATAGAATAACATAAAAAATAGCTGAAAACTTTTAAAGATTTCAACTATTTCTAACTTTATCATATTTTTATATCTTCAAGAGTAAAAGGCACTGGAAGTAGATATTTATTTACACGGTTTAAAATCGTCTAATATAAAAGACATAGGTAGTAGTATTTTTCCATCTTTTGTTTTGATTTTTTCAGAATATTCTGTAAAACCATATTTTCTATAAAAATCAACTACTTTTCCATCGCCTTTTTCATTAGTTACACTGTCGACAAGTATTATTTTACCACCAACTAATTTTTGTATGTCTCTTATTACATCAATTGCTGTTAAAAGTAATTTTTCTCCTGTGATTGTTGTGTCATTTTTTATGTTTCCATTAGTTTTTTTATTTTGACTATATAGGTCATTTTTGGCTAACTGTCCTATAAGATACGCTGGTATATAATCTATATTATCTGGGCTTTTTCCAGTACATACCATTTTCTTCTTAATTTTTTTATCTAGCTTGTTTATATTTATTACTTTTAAACTTAAAGTAAAGAAACCAAGTATTTTAAAATCTCCTCTTGGCATTATAAAATAAGTCCTAGACAATTGATGTTTCTCATTATTAATTGCTTTTTTTAGTAAAAATTTGACAGCTTCTTCATTTTTTGCACATTTAAAAGAGGATTTTAAATCCTCTTGAAATTGTTTTATATTTCTATTAAAATCCTCTTTGGTTTCTGATTCTATTATATTTTGTAAAGATACTAATTTTACTTCCATACTTTTTTTAACTTCTCAATTTCCTCTGGGTTTTCTACAAATTTAATGGGGTTTTCTTTATATCTTTTAAAAGCCTCTTGAAAGTATTTAGTAGGTTTAGCTTTAAGCATTTTTTTATATTGCTCTTCTGTTACTTCTATTTTTCTTGTGAAACTTATTGTTGCCATTAAATCCCCCTCCTTTTTATTAAATTATATCATACTACCGGTTATTTTCAAACAATTGAACTTTATAAAGCTTAACAATTAAACGATTTTATTTTTTCTTGTACAATACATTCTTAAGCCCATGCGTGAAAAAAAGGACTAACTAGTACCAAGAGTTACAATATAAAGCATATAGGCTGCCATTTTTTGTACCAAATTTAATTAATCTTAGATTTTTATTCATCTAAAATAGTCATCTTGTGTTTATTAATTCTGTGAAGTCTATCTATTAGTCGTTTTTTATTTTCATCTAGTTTGATTTCCTTCATGATATAACCATCTAGCTCATCGTAGGTAAAGCCCATTTCATCTTCATCTGTCTGTCCTTCGAAGAGTCCTGCTGACGGTTTCTTTTCTATTATTTTATCAGGTAGTCCCAAATATTTTGCCATTTCAAATAGATCTGTCTTTAGTAGATCTACTACTGGAAACATATCAGCTCCAGAGTCGCCATGTTTTGTAAAGTATCCTGTGTAGTATTCAGAATAGTTTGAACATCCAACCACCATGTAGGAATTACTTTGTGCGTAGTAATATAGGGTGGTCATCCTTAGGCGAGGCTTCACATTGTGTTTGCTCATTTCTACCTTGGTTTCATCCACAGATTCCATAAATGCATCGAAGGTGCTTGTTAGGTCAACCTTTTTCAAATTTATTCCAGTATTTTCTGCTACTAGTCTTGCATCTAATTCATCTTGTTCTATTGAGTGAATAGGCATGATTATTCCAAGTGCGTCGTCTTTAAATGCTCTCTTACAAAGTGCTGCTACTACAGATGAGTCGAGGCCTCCTGATAGTCCAAAGACCACACCTTTTAGACCAGCATCTTCTACTGTCTTTCTAATATAATTTACTTTTTCCTCAATAACTTCTTCGAAATTTTCTATTCGCTTAATCATTTTTCCCCCAAGATTTTGTAAATGCAGTTAGTTACATAGTTAAGTCCAAGTTTATCTGCATATTCCAAAGTTTCATCTGTGTAAGTCCCTGGTTGGAAAAATATATTTTCAATTCCAAGTTCCTTCGCTTCATCAAGAACTGATATAGCTACCTTTGGATTTACAACTACATCAACCACGTCTATCTTTTCTTCTATGTCAGATAATTTGCTATATACCTTATGGCTTTCTATTTCGTTTAATTTTGGGTTTACCATAAATACATTGTAACCATGCTCAATCATTCTCATAGGAATCTTGTATCCAAATGTGGCCTCGTCGTCTCTTGCTCCTACAACTGCCCATTTTTTTAATTCTACCATTTTATTTATTTTATCCATTTTACACCTCGTATATTATTTTTCCATCCTTCGTTGGAAGTATCACTTCCCCAAGAGTTTTAACTTCTACATTGCCACTGGTCATATCGTTCATGTCTTCAAATATTTTTTTATCCTCTTGGGCTACGTCAATGGTGACACTTACCATGTCTGTATAACTTTCTTCTATTACTTTATACCCATTTGTGATGAGATAATTTGTTATTGCGCCGTGAGCTGTATAGTCATAGATGAAAAGCGTTCTATTCATGGATTTTATTAGCACCTTGGTGCCGTTATTTATCGCTTCGACAACTCCTCTTGTATAAGCTCTTACAAGTCCCCCGGCTCCAAGCATAGTTCCTCCGAAGTATCTCGTAACCACCGTTACCACATTGGTCATGTCTTCTTTTTTTAATACTTCAAGCATGGGAACTCCTGCTGTGCCACTGGGCTCACCATCGTCCGAATATCTTTGGATATTTTTGTTTTCACCAATTATATAGGCGTAGGTGTTGTGGGTTGCGTCATAATATTCTGTCTTCTTTTCGTCTATAAAATTTAGAGCTTCTTCTTCTGTTTCAACCCTCTTTATAAATCCTATAAATCTCGACTTCTTTTCAATGAATTCTCCAGTGGACTCACCTAGCATTGAATAATACTTCATATAAATTCACCGTACTCTCTAATTTCATTTTCATTTAGTATAGCTTTAACCTTTGTGCCTTCTGGTAAATATTCCACAGAAATCGCCTCTATTCCACTTAAGAATCTGTCCAGCTTGTCTCCGTCGCTATATGGAAATAGAAGTGAAACTTCTCTATAATTTATGTTTAAACATTTTTCTATGGCGTTTAAAAGTTTATCCATGTTTTCATCATACTTAGCTGAAATGAAGATATAATCACCATCAACTTGTGGAAGAATGATATCTTCAAGCTCTGCCTTATCCATCTTGTTATACACTGTCAAGATTGGAATATCCATCACCCCGATGTCCTTTAGGATGTTCATGGTGGTCTTGTACTGGATTTCTAAATCTTGTGAGGACGCATCCATCACATGGACGATTAGATCAGAACCTCTTATCTCTTCCAATGTAGACTTAAATGCTTCTATAAGTTTCGTCGGAAGTTTAGATACGAATCCAACTGTATCGGAAATTATAAAATCCCTTCCATTTAGAAGTTTTGATTTTCTAGAGTTAGGATCAAGAGTTGCAAAGAGCATATTTTTTACAAATACTTCCCTGCTGTTAGAATTTTTTATTCTGTTTAAAATCGTGCTCTTGCCAGAGTTAGTGTAGCCAACCAAGGACACGATTGGAAGTCTCGATTCCATTCTCCTCTTAGACCTGGTCTCACGATTCTTTTCTGCAACTTTTAATTTGTCACGAATTGAGTCGATCTCCCTTTGGAGCCTTCTTCTGTCAGTTTCTATGATCTGTTCCCCAGGACCACGAGTTCCGATTCCCCCACCTGTTCTTGACCAACCCTTGATTCCAAGAAGCCTTGGCATTTCATATTCCCTCTTTGCCAAAAGCACCTGGAGTTTACCTTCATAGGTATTTGCACGAAGGGCAAAGATGTCAAGGATAAGGTTCGTTCTATCTACAATTTTTAATTTTAACTCTTTTTCCAAGTTTCTAAGTTGAATTCCAGTCAGTTCGTCGTTAAAGATAATGGTTTCAACTTCCATATTCTTAGCGATTTCCTTTATTTCATTGACCTTTCCTGAGCCTATTAAGAATTTAGGATTAAACTTCTCCAAATTTTGAGTGACAACTCCCATCACTTCTCCACCATCAGCCTCAACCAGTTCTCTAAGCTCTTCCATGGAAGAATTTAGTGAGTTAGGCAATGCTCCAAGGTCAGTTCCAACTAATATTACTTTTTCTTTTTTCTTAAGATTATCAATATATTCCATAGCTTAATTATACATTAAAATATAAATTTTATCATTTTATAGATTTTAAACATCGTAAAGTTTTCTCATGGTTTAAAAGAAATTTACACAAATAATGAAAAAGACAAAACGATTTCTTAATGCTATAATGAATTTAGGAGGTACAAAATGAATCAAAAGATCGATTTTAAATTAAATTTTAATTATAAAGATTTAAAAAAATCCGACAAAGCAAAAGTCATAATTCTATCTATTCTTATATTCTTTATAATAGTAGGTACTATTTTTGCTTCAGTTTGCTATTCAATAATTAAAAAATCACCTCCTACAGATTTAAACAATCTGTCTTCAAGTTTTGAACAAACATCGTATATTTATGACGAAAAAGGAGAACTGTTAGAAAAAATAGATGCGAGACAGTACAGAACTATCTTATCGATAGATGAAATTCCAAAAGTCATTCAAGATACATTCGTATCCATAGAAGACCAAAGATTTTATACTCATCACGGCATTGACTTAAAATCTATTGCTGGAGCAACTTTTACAAATATAAAGAGTAAGAACCTCGTCCGTGGCGGATCTACAATCACTCAACAACTGGTTAAGAATGTGTACTTATCAAATGAAAAGACCCTTACCAGGAAGATTCGTGAAGCATACCTGGCACTTAGAGTTGAATCTGTTTTGGATAAGCCTGAAATATTGGAAGGATATCTAAATAGAATCGACCTTGGACAAGGAGCCTTCGGAGTAGAAGCAGCGTCTCAGTCTTACTTTTCAAAACCGGCGAAGGATATAAACCTTGCCCAAGCCGCTCTTCTTGCAGGAATTGCAAAGTCTCCAGTGGAGTATCCTCCAGTTAAGAGGCTGACTGTAGATAATTTTGACAAAGATAAGAATAAGTTAGTTGGAACTACTGTTATAGACGGTACAGAATACTACATAGTTCTAAATGACAAAGCATTTGAAAGACAAAAGATAGTTCTTAAAAAAATGTTGGAGCTTGGAAAAATAACTGAAAAAGAATATAAAGATGCGTTGAACTTCGATATAGTAGGATCAATAAAACCAGGAATTAAAAAATACCATCAAATGAGTAGCTACTCCACAGACTTTATAAAAGCACAAGCAACGAAAGAACTTATGAAACTCTTTAACGTTTCTGCCGACGAAGCTGAGTACAAACTACTTACCAATGGCTACCACATCATCAGCTCCATAGATAAATCAAAACAAAATCAACTGGAAAATGTATATGAAAATTTAAAAACATATATCGAAAATGGTGGCGAAAGCATAAATCTTTCAATCAATATAGATCCCAATGAAAATATAATCGACTGGGCAGGAAATCTCGTGTACTTAAATCACGATAAGTACTTCGACGAAAATTTCAATCTCAAAGTTTCAAAGGAAGACTACTCGATTTCTAATTCAAAAGATCTTTCAATCAACAAGAATTTTCTAAGAGTCGACAAGAAGATTGATATCATAGACACTTATAAATTTATCGATAAATCCCTTGTAACATATAATATTCAAGAGATTAAGGTACCTGAGACTTCATTTAAAAATCAAAAGGATTATATAGTAATAGATCACGCGTTCTTAAATGAAAATCCAAATTTCTATAAAATTGTAGATGATAATTTAGTTATTTCAAATGAATTTATAAATATTGACAGAACGCCTACCACACAGCCTGAATCAGCATCTCTTATAACCGACGTAGACACTGGATATATAAGAGCAATAGTTGGAGGCCTCGATACAAAATCTAAAAATCAAAAGATTTTCAATAGAGCTTATGACAGCACGAGAAATCCAGGAAGCCTATTAAAACCATTTTCAGTCTATTTAGCTTCTCTTTTAAAAGGAGATAGACTTTCCGATGTGGTAGACGACACTCCTATGTATGTAGATGGAAATATGTGGCCATCCAATGAATATCGCGGCTACAAAGGACTTTTAACAAGAAGGCTTGCCCTTGAAAATAATTCAAATGTAGCAGCAGTTAAAATACTACAGGAAGTAGGGTTCCAAAAATCCGTTGAAACACTTAAATTAATCGGACTAATAAATGAAAATGATAGATTCTTAACTACAGGAGAAGACTCTTCGAGAAGCGATGAAACTTTGGACGGGCTTGGCCTTGGAAATTTACATTACGGCTTCTCACCATATGACATGACCAAAGCCTATCTAACTGTTGCAAGGCTTGGAGATTATAAGGAGCCTACTGCAATTATAAAAATAATAGATAGCAGCGGAGCAGCTTTAGTAGATAACTCAAACCCAAGTGGAAAGAGAATTTATAAAGAAACTGTTGCTCATTTGCTAAGAGACGTATTAAGAACCAATGTTGCTCGTGGCGAACTAAAGCCTATGCTTAGAAAGTATGATCAAGGGGCTATGATGGGAATAAATAAAGATAGTAGTGATATGTGGCTAAGTGGATTTACCAATGACTATGTCATCACCACTTGGTTTGGTGCAGACTCTCCGAAGATTTCAATAAACATGGATAGGAATTATCTCATAGATACCTATAAAGAAATAGAAAAGATTGCACAAGACGGAGAACTTCCTGGCAAGTTTGAAGCACCAGAAGGCATAGTTAAGAAATTTATCTGTGAAAAATCTGGAAAGCTGGGAACCAAACTCTGTGAAGAGGCACAAGACGGGTATTTGGAAAGTTTTGAAGCAACAAATGTACCTACAGAATATTGCAAAGGCCATGTTAAGCTTCTTATTTGTAACACATCAGGCAGGCTCGCCGGAGAATACTGTCCAAAAGAAGATGTAGAGCTAAAGATCCTATTTAAGAGAGATAAGCCTTATAATTCAAAAGACCATGGAGGAATATATCCAGACGACTATCAATATGTACCTTCTCTTTACTGCAATGTTCACGATGAAGATTGGTACATGGAACATAAGAAAAGAGGTAGAAGATGAAAAAATTAAAACTAGCACTATTGGCATTTAGATTGGCTAAGAAATTTGGTACAAGCCCAATAAAAAATTTCAAAAATATATATTTTGCAACGAGAAGAATCAAAAAAAGAAAAAAATATATGTAACTCCCCTCAGTGGGAGTTTTTCTTTTAGTTGAAATATTTTTTTAAAAGTGGTAAACTAAATAAGATGATTTGCGGAAGTGCTGGAATTGGCAGACAGGCATGTTTGAGGGGCATGTGCGACTATTCGCGTAGGGGTTCAAGTCCCCTTTTCCGCACCAATTAATACCGATACAATGTATCGGCTTTTTTATTTTTTTGTTTTAAAATTAAGATTCATAATAAAACTTAACTCCAAAAATTTATTCCATAAAAAAACTCTATTGAACTGAACCTGATAAGTATTCTTTTATGGTTTTTTCTTTTAATTTTCTATATTTTGGCATCAAAAAAACCCCTCCATCCTTATTCCTGATTTTGGGGTTCAGATCATTTGAGTTGTTTTTATTTTAGGGCATTTAGTATTGTGTCACAGGATTTTTTAATATTTTCATTAAAAACTTTATAAAAAATTTTGTCCTTATTTATAGAGTAATTGGCGTCATAGTATTTTATCATCAAGTCTTTAATTATAAGATCGAAGTTTTCTTCATCCACCAACTTCAAATAATTTTCGTATCTCTTTGGACTTATATATCTCTTTAAATTTTCAAATGCCGAGATAATCTCTTCTTTTTTCTTAAGTCCATAGTCACTTAAATAGTCGGACTTAATTCGCTCTGTTCTTCTTTCAATTGTGTCCTCAATTAAAAAAACTTTATCCGTCTGCGCCATAGCCTTTATAAGTTCCGCAGGAAGATTTATACTTCCTATGCGTGGGGACTCTCCTTCTACAAAGACTGGACCTTGTTTAAAACTTTTAAAGCTTCCCATAAGCTCCGACTCAAAGGTCTTTTGAGAAGGCTGCAATCCCATGCCTACTCCTCCAAAAAGGGAGCCTCTATGTCTTGCAAGACCTTCAAGGTCAAGGACATTCTCCCCCCTTTTCCTTAGCTCTTTTAAAATTTCCGTCTTGCCACAGCCAGTGTAGCCTTTAAGGACCACATACTCGTAATCCTTAAAAGTATCCATAAATTTAAGGACATACTTTCTATATGACTTGTATCCATAATTTAATTTGTAGACATTGTGCCCCAAGGTCTTTAAGAGATTAAAAAGTGCAGTAGAACGAAAACCTCCCCTAGAACAAAAGAGGACAACTTCATGATCTTCTTCCATTTGGGAAATGCGCTTATAGTAATCTGTAAGCTTAGGTGCAAAAAACTCCACACCTTTTTCCTTTGCTCCCGTCACATCTCCTGACGCATAGATAGTACCTACAATTTTTCTCTCCTCATTTGAAAGTACGGACATGGATATTGCCCCTAAAATTGTTCCGTCTTCAAATTCTTCTTCACTTCGCAAGTCAATAAAGATAGGATTTTTAAATTTTAAAATTTCTTCATAATCTGTCGCTTTAAACATAGTTCTATTATAGTAGTTTTAAAAAATTTTTTAAAGTGTTATAGTGAGTGTAGAGGTGAAATGATGAAGTTTCAAGTATGCGATGGTTGTAATGCAAAATTTCAGTCTCCTCTTTAAAAGCAAATTTAGACATATTGGAAGTATTTAAGAGAAAGGAAGTCTTGGAAGCTTTGCAATAAAAAAGCACCTTTATGGCGCTTTGAACATTATCTCTTTTCTTTCTTTGATTTTTTATTTTCTTTTTTACTTTCCTTTTTGTTGGACTTTTCTTCTGAGTTACTATTTTTCTTTGGTCCTTGCCCTACCACTACTACTCTATTTTTAGGTATATAGTATGATTTTAGATATTTTTCTACTTTTACTACTTCACCATTCTTTTTGTATTCTTTATATGATGAGTAGTCGTAACCCTTGTTTCCTTTTGATTCTACTTGCACTTCTCCATCTGCTATTTTATCTGAATACTTGGTGATGGTTTCTGGTGTTTTTTCTCTTTCAAACTTGGTTACTAGGTCTATGTCATATTCCTTATCTTCATGATTTCCAAAAATTATAAATTCAATGGTATCATCAACTATTTTCGAGTCTATAAATATCTTGTGCTTTAGATTGTTTTTGAATTTTAAATCTTTATATCCTGGCGCTACTGCTGCGTCTGCTCCTCTTTCCACATATCCTATTGGTCTTGAGTGGTTGGATCTTTCTATTATTTCTATATCAGATCTTACTAGTGCGTTGTAGAGTGTGGTTGATACTTGGCAGATTCCTCCGCCCCAGCCTCTGTCAAACTCGCCATTTACGATTACTCCTGCTGATTTGAATCCTCCTGCCTCGTTCATCTCTCCGACTGTGTCGTTAAATGAAACTTCTTGTCCTGGTTCTACGAAGATGGCTGATACTTTCTTGGCTCCTAACTCAATATTATATTTTCTATTGTCTTCTGATTTGTGAAAATCTGTAACGAAGCTTGCAAGTACTGTATCTAGTCCATTGAAATATTCTGATTTAATCTCAGGCATTATAGGTAGTGCTTTTAATTCTATGGTATCTTTCTTTCCTAAAGAATCTTTGATCTCTTCTTTTAAATTTGATGTATCAAGGTATCTCCCCACGACTTCATCTTTCTTTACAAATTTGCCATCCACCTGTGAAATGGATGCATCTTCTTTTTTTATATAGACTTTATCCACTAGGTAGTCTATTGATTCTTGTACTTTTTCATCAGATATTATAGTTTTTGCATCTATATTGTGTGTAAATATAGGAAGTGTTATTATTCTGAAGAAATTCTTCACTTTATTTGGACTTCTTCCTACAGCATATGCTTCTTCCAAGGCATCTTTAATATCTTTGTCATATCCAAGTTCAGCAAGAGTTCTAGAATATTTTAAATCTCCTAAATTAAATTCTATGCTTTCAGATTTTTTCTCTTCTGTGTTTTCTTTAACCAGCTTCTTAGCTTCGTTGAAGTCAAGACCAGATACATTTACTGAATCAATCTTAACTCCACGGTTTATCTTCCCAGAGTCCTTAACTGAATAGTAGTAGCTAAAGAATAATATAAATAGAATTAGTGCAGTTATTATTATATAGACAGTTTTCTTTACTTTATCCAGTTGCAATACTCTCTCACCTCACACAGACCACAATCTGGATTTCTTGCCATACATCTTCTTCTCCCATGGAAGATTATCAAGTGATGGGCCTTGGTCCACATGTTTTTGTCGATTCTCTTCATTAGAGCTTCCTCTGTCTTTTCAGGAGTCTTTTCATTTACGATTCCAATTCTATTTGAAACCCTAAAGACATGAGTGTCAACGGCTATGGCTGGTATGCCAAAGCAGTTAGACGCAACCACGTTTGCAGTTTTCTTGCCAACTCCTGGAAGTTTAACAAGCTCTTCTATTGTATTTGGAACTTCTCCATAGTATTCGTCTAGGATCATCTTCGATGCACCGTAGATGGATCTTGCTTTATTTCTATAGAAACCACAGGTTCGAATAAGTGGTTCTATCTTTGTTGCTCCAAGTTCTTCAAATTGCTGTGGGGTATTGTATTTTTTAAATAATTCTTCAGTCACCATATTTACTCTCACGTCTGTACATTGAGCTGAGAGAATGGTAGCCACCAAAAGTTCAAATGGAGTCGAATATTTTAATTCGCACTTTGCATCTGGATATGTTTTATTTAATATTTCTATTACTTCCGCTGTTTTCTTCTTACTTAAAATTCTCATAATACCTCCATAATTATTGTAACATAAAAAATTTTTAAATTAATAATTTTTCCATTTTGTAACAATAATTATTTGATGTTTATTGAGATTTTACCAAATTCCTGCTAAAGATTTATTTGTTTCTCTTGTTTTCTTTTTTGTGCCAAATTCTTCAAGATCGATGTTTGTTTCATCAAATGAATATTTTTCTAAAATATTTTTAAATAGTTCCACCCCATAGAGGATTCCTTCTTCATCTAGATCGAATTTTTCGTGATGGTGTGGGAAGGAGGTAGCTTCACAACTTGATGTGCCAACATTTATAAATGTTCCTTTTACTAGGTTTGTAAATTCTGAGAAATCCTCTGCGCCTAGAGATGGTTTGGAATACGTGATTACATTTTCGATTCCAAGTATTTTTTTAGCTATGGTTTGCACTTCTTCAGTTAGCTCTTCGTCATTTTGAAGTATAGACGCTGCATTATAATTTTCAAATTCTGCACTACAATCATGCACTTCTGCTACATTTTTGCAAGTAAGTTCAATCTTCTTTAAGATTTTTTCTCTTAAATCCTTGTCTAGAGTTCTTAGAGTCCCTTCGATATATGCGTCATTTGCGATTATATTGTAGGCTGTGCCTGCATTTAGTTTGCCAAGAGTTAAAACAACACTATCCAGTGGATTTACTCTTCTTGATACTACATTTTGCAGTTCAACGGCGATGGATGCTGCTGCAAGTAGGGCGTCTCTGCCAAGATGTGGTCTCGATCCATGGGCACTTTCGCCTTCTACATGGATCTTAAAAATATCACAAGACGCATTGATTGGACCAACTACAATTGCAACTTTACCAACTGGTAGAGAACTTGCAACGTGGATTCCAAAAGCGTAGTCAACGTCTTTTAGATGACCTGCTTTTACAAATTCTTTTGCACCTCTTCCAATTTCTTCTGCTGCTTGGAAACAGAGCTTAATCGTTCCGTTTACTTCATCTTTTCTCTTTGCAATTATTTTAGCTGTTGCAAGTAGTCCTGCTACATGGGCATCATGACCACATCCGTGAGATACCCCTTCATTAATAGATCTATAATCTGTTTCTATCTTATCTTTAAGTGGTAGTGCATCCATGTCTGCTCTTAAGAAAACTGTCGGACCGTCATTTTTTCCTTTTATTGTTGCAAGGATTCCAGTCTCACCTACATTTTCATATTTAATTCCAAGCTTACCTAGTTCTTCTTTTATAAAAGCCGATGTCTTATATTCTTTTAGTGATACTTCTGGATTTTTATGAAGATATCTTCTAGTTTCTACTACATAGTCTTTAAGTTCTAAAACTTCTTTTGAAATCATCTTCTGCCTCCCATTTAGGTTTTATTTTATTTCCAAGCTGCTATTGAAGAGCCTTTACTTTCTTCTTTGATCACTTCTTCAGTGTCATCAGATTCGTATGCCGTCTTCTGCTTGAAAAAAACTACCATGTCTTTATAATCTTTTCTTCCTGCCAGAACTTTAATAAATGGTTTCGAGTT
>CABTWG010000007.1 GCA_902488455.1 uncultured Peptoniphilus sp. | reverse complement strand
TTGGTTCTTGGGGTCATGATTTCGTATGCGAGTCTGTCGTCGAAGTCCATTATCTTTACGATCATCTCTTCACCTTGCGAATTTATAACTCCCTGCTCTGTAGATACTTTGATGTATCCTTTTAGTTCTTCTTCCGAGATTTTTTCTTCTACGTCTTCGCTGTACTTACCCATAACCTTAAGGGTAAGTGTCGTTGCCAATGATGCAAGCTTTACAAATGGATATGTCAGCATCGTGAATATCTGTATTGGCTTAGCTGAAAATAATGCAACTGATTCAGCGTTTTGTAATGCAATTCTCTTTGGCACTAGTTCACCAAATACAAGTGTAAAGAATGACAGGATAAATGTCACGATTATAAGCGCTAAAGTAGGTCCATAATAAATTCCTAATTCCATAAAGTAGTGCCCTAGAATCTTAGAGATGGATGTTGCTGCCGATGCAGATGAGAAGAATCCTGCTAAGGTTATTCCTACCTGTATGGTTGACAAGAACCTAGTCTGATCTTCTGTAACTTGTAAAAGGGTCTTTGCCCTCATATCTCCTTCTTCTAAGATATTTTCTATCTTTGTCCTATTTGCTGATACTATTGCCAGCTCTGCCGCTGAGAAAAACGCGTTTATTAATGTAAGTACTAAAATTAAAATAAGCTGAGGTATTAACCCTCCACTTCCATCGTCCATATATTCCTCCTTATTTTTATTATAACAAGTTTTATTAATTTTTTCTATTATCTTATAATAATATCTCTTTTGTGATAAACTAAAATAAATTAAAAAAGGAGATGATTTTATCAAGAAGAGAAGCATTATTTTTATTTCAGTTATTTTGATTGCCGCCGCTTTTGCTGCAGGGATTTTCTTTGGTGGCAAAAAAGACAATACAAAAGTAGATTCAACCATTCTTACAAATAGATTAGATAGTATCAAAGAACTCTCAACTCTTGAGTATAAGTACACAAAGATGGTCACCTATTCAAATGTAAAGACCTTCTACGGCTGGGAAGTTCCTTTTACTGAAAAGAAGTTTATCATTACCTACAATGGTAGCATCAAGAGTGGCGTTGATTTAGATGAGGTTAATATTTCTGTGGACAATAAGTCAAAGGAGATAAAGGTTACACTTCCTCCTGCGAAGATTCTGTCCCACGAAATTTCTGAAGATTCAATCAAGATCTTCGATGAAAAGACTTCTATATTCAACCCTCTAAAGATGGAGGATTTCAAATCATTTTCATCTGATCAAAAGGATTTAGTTGAAAAAGAAGCTATAGATAAGGGACTGCTCGATGAAGCAGCCAAACGTTCAAAGGAAGCTATTCTAGAAGCCCTAAGTATCGACGGACTGCTAGATGAGTATAAAATAATTTTTGAGTGAGGTTATTATGAAAATATCAATTCCAAAAGAGATTAAAGACAATGAATTTAGGGTTGCAATTACCCCTGGTGCTGTAAACACTCTTACCTTGGCAGGTCATGAAGTATTTATCGAAAGTGACGCTGGAGTTCCTTCAGGATTTACCGACGAAGAATACGAGTCCCAAGGCGCTAAGATTGTCGATCAAAAAACATGCTGGGAAGTTGCGAATATGATTTACAAGGTTAAGGAACCTCTAAAAGAAGAATACAAATTCTTCCGCGAAGGACTTATAATATTTTGCTACCTTCACCTTGCTGCAAACGAAGAACTCACTAGAGAGCTCTTAAAGAACAAAGTCACAGGTATCGGTTTTGAAACTGTTGAAAAAAATGGCAAGCTTCCTCTACTTCGTCCAATGTCAGAAATCGCAGGAAGAATGGCGATCACAGAAGGATCTTTCTACCTTTCTAAACAAGCTGGTGGTAAGGGAATCTTACTTGACGGAGTTCCAGGTGTTGCCCCAGCTCATGTGGTAATCATAGGAACTGGTGGAGTTGGAAGAAGTGCTGTAAAGGTTGCAACAGGTATGGGAGCAAGAGTCACTGCAATTGGACACAACATGGATCAACTTTCTCAACTTATTGATATATTTGGAAACTCAATCGAAACTCTCTATTCAGACCCGTACAATATTTCTAAGGCAGTTGAATCTGCAGACCTAGTAATATCTACAGTCCTTGTGCCAGGATCCAAAGCTCCTTGTCTAGTTTCAGAAGAGATGGTCAAATCCATGGAAAAGGGATCAGTAATAGTCGACGTTGCCATTGACCAAGGAGGTTCCATAGAAACTACAAAGAACCATCCAACCACCCACTCAGAGCCAACATTCGTAAAACACGGAGTAATCCACTACGCAGTAGCAAATATACCAGGATCAGTGCCAATGACATCAACTAAGGCTCTATCCAATGCAACTGCAGAATACGCAAATTTAATTGCAAAAGATGGCATAAAGAAAGCCATGGAAAACAAAGGATTTAAACTTGGAATAAACACCATGGCAGGATATATAACGAACGCGGCACTTGCAGAAGTCTTCGATGAAGAATACAAAGATCCGCAAGAGCTAGTATGAGTAAAGTAAGAACAAATGGATTTATTTTAAAAGTCGTCGCCATTGTGACAATGGTTATTGACCACTTGACGGCGGCTTTTGAACTTGCACTTCCAGATAATATCTACCACATAGGAAGAAACATAGGAAGGACATCTTTCCCACTATTCGCCTACATGATTGCAGTTGGATATATGCACACGAGGGATAAAAAAAATTACCTACTAAGGTTAGTAGGTGTGGGAATAATATCAGAAGTGCTCTTCGACTATCTTCTATTCGATAGATTTTATGTACCAAGCTACAACAATATATTCTTTACATTGGCACTTGGACTACTTGCACTTATCATAATTGGATATGTAAGAGAAGTTATAAAAAATAAATACTTAGGAGAGATTCTTGAGCTAGTAGTGCCCGTTCTACTCGGGTTCGTTGCAGAATATTGTCATACAGACTACGGATTCTACGGAGTATTTTTGATATATACATTCTATGTCTACCTAAGATCTAAAGATAAGATCACACTCCTACTACCGATGATCTTCGGAATAACACAGACGCCGTATGTGCTACCTGCATATGTGTTAATCTACTTAGACGATGGCACCCACGGAAGACATCTTTCTAAGTACATCACATATCTTTTTTACCCAGCACATATCTTGGTGGCAATTTTGCTACGAGGATTAGTTGGATTATAAAAAAAGCACCTACAAGGTGCTTATTTTTGTGGTGGACACGAGAGGAATCGAACCCCCGGCCTAGGCTTTAGGAGAGCCTCGCTCTATCCTACTGAGCTACGTGTCCGTACTTAAATATTATACCAAATGTTTTGTAATTTTTCACTTTTTCTATGGTATATTTTAAAATTAGATTTTTTGGGTATAAGATTAATACAAGGAGGTATAACATGATTTGGAGTATTATAGTTGGCGGTGTAGCTGGCTGGATCGCAAGTATTATTATGAATAAGAACGAAAGCATGGGAATGCTTAAAAATATCATCGTTGGTATCATCGGTGGTTCTCTTGGAAGATTCGTTCTAGGACTTCTTGATATTTATCAAGGTGAAAGTACCATTGCATCACTTGCAGTAGGTGTGTTCGGAGCAGTGATCCTACTAGCAATAGTAAACGCCATTACTGGAAAAAAATAAATATATTTTATTAGTAATAAAATTAAGAGAGACTTTTGGTCTCTCTTTTTTTAATCGCCTAAGCCTACTATGTTGTCGCCATTTTTCTCTGCAAAGTCTAGCACTTTCATAAGTTTTATTATATAGTTTTTTATTTTTTTAAAAGATAGATTATATTTTTCTATTATTTTATTTTCTAGTTTCTCATTTTCTTCTAAAAATCGATTGACTGATTCCGTGAAAATTTTTATGAACTCAATTTCCTCGTTATCTATCTTAGATATTCCATCTGGATTTAGTTTTCCATATGTTTCATAGCACTCGAGTTCATTTCTATAATCGAAAAATAGATTCTGTATCCCTTTTGGCTCGATGACATAGGTTTCTTTTTTCTTAAGTTTTATAACTTTCTTGTCAGCATCTTCTTTATCTTTTGCTGAAACTATTATAAGAGCCATTACAGTTCTCTTTTCATTTGGCCGTAGGTTTTAAATCCTTCCATGACTTCTTCCATCTCTTTTTTTGTAAGCACTACTGGTTCTCCTACGCTCATGGCTGTCACTTGGATCTCTGCCACATATTCCATTCCCTTTGCAAGTCCATATGCAGATTTTAAATTCTTTCCACAGACAACTATTCCGTGGTTTGCTAGAAGGACTGCATTACTTTTCCCTGCAATTTCTACTGCCACTTTTGCAAGCTCTTCTGTTCCGTACCTTCTATATGGTGCGCAAGGCACTTCGTCTGTGCCTGCATCTGCTATGACGTAGTGGACTGCCTTTATCGGCATCCTAAGTGTTGATAGAGTCGTGCAGTATTTGGAATGGGTGTGGACCACTGCTCTTGCTTCCGGTTTATTTTTATAAAAAAGCGTATGGAGATGCCACTCGCTAGATGGTTTTCTACTTCCTTCTACAATGTTTCCCTCAAGATCCATAACCACTATGTCCTCAGGCTCTGTATCGAAATAGCCTATGCCTGATGGCGTGATAAGCACTACTCCCTCTTCTTTTAAATAAATTGATAGGTTGCCACTTGTGCCAGATGATAATCCTTCAGCGGACATCTTCTTTCCATACTCAACTAATTCTTTCTTTTCTTCTAAATACATCTTTACCTCTAATAAAAGCTTCCGTCGCTGTCTTTGAAATAATCTGTAAGGTTTTCTGGTCTATATATTCCCTTGTCTGTAACAACTCCCTTTACCAGTTCGTATGGAGTCTTGTCAAAGGATGGATAATAGCCTTTCACTCCTTTTTGAGTCTGTTTTACTCCTCCAAGGATAAGTGATTCTTCTGGATCTCTCATTTCAATCTTTACATCATCTAAGGTTTTCTTGCCTAGATCTGGTACTCCCGTCACATAGTAAGGAACACCAAAGTGTTTACAAAGTAGAGCTATTTGTAATGTGCCTACCTTGTTTACCACTGATCCATCTTCTGTGATGGTATCTGCTGCAGAACTGAACACGTCCACCATATTTTTAGAAAGTATCTCTCCAATCATATTGTCTGTCACCACTGTGGTGTCGAATCCTTCCTCTGCAAAGCAAGATGCTGTAAGTCTAGCTCCTTGTAAGAATGGTCTAGTCTCTGGACAGATGACTTTGAACATTTTATTTTCTCTCTTTGCCGCTCTTATAACTGTGCCGATTATGGTTTCACCATAGCATTGGGTCAAAAGTGTGCCACCTTCTGGGATCAGTTCCAATAGATTGTCCCCAACTTTTTGCATGGTGGTGTACCTTCTATTTAGAGAGTTTACAGTGTCTTCTACGATCAATTCTATAGGATCTTCTCCATTTTCAATTGCACGCTTTGCAATTTCCAAACATCTTGAAGTTATGATTCCATACCTTGATGCTGTGGTTACTCTTGCGTTTCTAAGAGCGTCTTCTACTTCTTCTAAAAATTTAATTCTTTCGGTCTTTTCTAAATTTCTAGATTCATATGCTGCAAGTGCCATTCCCATTCCCACTGCCGTGTAAGGTCCTGCACTTTGGGTTACAAGATTTTGAATGGCTGTTACTACTTCTTTATAAGTCTTGCAATTTACAAATTTTACTTCTCTTGGATACACTCTTCTATCTAATATTCTCACCTGACCGTTTTCGTACCAGGCTACATTTTCATATCTAAGTAGGAAAGGCATCCCTTTATCTTCTCTAATCATATTTCTCCTTTTTTCGCTTTCTTTCTCATTCTATGTCCAAATATTGCAAGGGCAATTATCGTCGCTGTATATGGTATCGCCATGGTTAGTTGGCTCGGTACCACGTTTTGAATTGCAACTCCAAATGCTTGGCACGCTCCAAAGAAGAGGCTTGATATTATAGAAAATATCGGATGGTTTCTTGCCATTGATGCTGCTGCCATTGCAATGAATCCTCTACCTGCTGTCATTCCTTCTGTAAATAGTGTAACTTGACCAAGACTTAGTGCAACTCCTCCAAGTCCGCATAGGGCTCCTGAGATTATTACTGTCAACATCTGAGTTCTAAGTGAGTTTATTCCAAGGGAGTTTGCTGCGTTTATATTTATACCAACTGATAGGGTTCTAAATCCTCTAACTGTTTTATAGAGATAGATGTAGATAAGAACTGCCGTTACATATGATAAATAGTCAAGCACTGTCAAGTTTTCAAAAACTCTTCCTAAAAATGGAATGTTTCTTATAATTGGAAGATTTATCTTCGTAAGAGAAATCAATTCTGGAGAAGAGAAACTTCCCTTAACGCCTAAAATAATATATAGAAATATGGCTGTAAGTCCTGATACAAGTAGGTTTATAGAGGTACCTATTACCATGTCCGCCGCCTTGTATTTAACTTGAAGTATTGCAACAACAAGTCCTACGATACTTCCTGCAAGCATTCCTGCCAGAATTGCAAGTATGACACTATGGAAAAAATAATTTACAACTACGGCTACAAATGATGCGATAAGCATCTGTCCTTCTAAGGCTATGTTGAATACTCCTACCTTTGAACAGATTCCTGAGCCCAGTGCTGCAAATAGAACTGGTGTTGCTGATCTTAGGGTTGAGTTTATAATACTTGCCAAGTAATTTGTATCCATTATTCATCATCTCCTTCCAATTCCTGTGGGACATTGACTTTTGCTTTCTTTCTACCTGAAAAGCGTTTGTAAGTTATCTTAACTGATACAAATAATGTGATTGCAGATTGGATGATTGTCGAAAGTTGAAGTGGAATATCTGCAGATCTTTGAATCGCTTGACCTCCAACTTGTAGTCCTGATAAAAATATCGAGGACACGAAGATCCCAACTGGATGTAGGTTTGCAATAAGCGCCGCCATAAGTCCAGTCCATGCGTAGGAAGTCGAAGTGAACATTCCACTCATGTACCTGTACTTTACTCCAAATATTTCACAGATTCCTGCAAGTGCCGCTATAGCTCCTGATAGTCCCATGGTTATGAGCATGACCTTCTTTTCGTTTACTCCACCGTACTTGGCGAAGTTCTTGTTAAATCCTGTCATCTTGGATTCGTAACCGAAGGTAGTCTTGTTAGATATAAATATTAAAAATATCATACAGAGGATTGCTATTACAAATCCTATATTAAATGTGGAAGTTTTGAAAAATCTTAAAAATTTAAGTCCATCTCCTATGGCTTCTGTCTGAATGGAAAATCCGTCTCCAGAAGTTGCCCTCATTGGAAATGTAACGAAGTAGGACACCACATTGTCCGCTATATAGTTCATCATCAGTGTACAAATAACTATTGTAACGTCGAATTTTAAATTTAAAATAGCTGCAATAATCGCATAGAGAGCTCCTGCAAGAAGTCCTACGATTATAGCGATGAGAAGCACGAGTTTAGGTGGTCCTGGCACAAGAAGTGCCACTACTAGGGCAGAAAATCCTCCTACTATCATCTGACCTTCTACACCGATATTTATATATCCTGCTCTCCATGCCATTGCCGTTGCAAATGCACAGATTGCTATTGGGGTTGCACGGGTCAGTGTTTGGAAGAAGTAGTATGATGAGAATAATGATTTTTTAAACATCTCTTGATACACTTCTACTGGATCTGCTCCAGATATTAAAATTACGATGGTTCCTACTAGTAGTCCAAAGATAACTGCGATTGCAGTCTGTCCAAGGGAAGCTAACATCGCTCTTCTTTTGTAATTAATTTTCTTCAATGATCTTGCCTCCCATCATAAGTAGTCCTATCTTTTCAGAGTCGGCTTCTTCTCTTGTAAATTCACCATTAAATCTACCTTCGTAGATGGTGTATATTCTATCTGAAAGAGATAAAATTTCTGTAAGTTCCGATGAAATTAGAAGGATGGCGTCACCTTTTTCCCTCTTTTCCAAAAGTTTTTTGTGAATGGCTTCCATGGCGCCTATGTCTACACCTCTTGTTGGTTCAGCTGCGATTAAGAATTTTGAATTCTGTTCAAGTTCTCTTCCTACGATCAGCTTTTGAAGGTTTCCACCAGAGAGCTGTCCGGCTTTTTGATCTAGGGAGCCAAACCTTATATCATATTTTTCCAAAACTTCTTGTGTGAAGTTTTCAATCTCTTTTCCCTTTAGGATTCCATTCTTAGAAATCCTCTCCTTTTTGTGGTGATGCATAATTGAAGTTTCTCTTAAATCTCCTTCTTTTGCACAGCCCCAAAGGTATCTATCCTCTGGCACAACTGCAAGTCCAGCGTCTCTTATCTCTTCCACAGATCTATTTTGAATTTCTTTTCCAAGGATAGAGATCTTTCCTGAGTCGATGTTTTGAAGTCCTGTTAAGACCTCTATGATTTCCGATTGACCATTTCCTGAGACTCCTGCAATCCCTACGATTTCACCACCATATATCTTCATCGAAAGATCTTTTAAGAGACCTTCTCCTGCACCTTTTAGATTTACATTTTCTACATCCAAAACCAAGGTGTCTTTCTTTGTTTCTATGATTTTATTCTCCGTAAGTTCTTTTCCAACCATTAAGTAGGAGATTTCTTCTATTGAGGTGTCTTCTTTGTTGAATGTGGCTACGTGTTTTCCCTTTTTCATGATGAATATTCTATCTGAGACAGCCATAACTTCATTTAGTTTATGAGTTATAAGTATGATGCTTTTTCCTGCCTTGGATAGTTCTTTTATGGTTATTAGAAGTTCATCGACTTCCTGTGGAGTTAGTACTGCTGAGGGCTCGTCAAAGATTATTATCTCTGCGTTTTGATATAGCACCTTTAGGATTTCTATTCTCTGCTGAATCCCAACTGGACAGTCCTCCACCTTTTGATCTGGATTTATCTTAAGTCCATATTTTTTGGATAGTTCTTCCACATCAGCTCTCGCCTTTTGTCTGTCGAAAAATATTCCATTCTTTGGTTCTTCACCGAACACTATGTTTTCAAAGATTTTAAATGGATTAAAGAGCATAAAATGTTGTTGAACCATCCCAATTCCATGTTTTATCGCGTCCCTTGGGTTCTTTATATTTATTTCTTCGCCCCTCATTAAGATTTGACCTGCGTCCTTTGATTCTATTCCATAGAGGATTTTCATGATTGTGGACTTGCCAGCACCGTTTTCTCCTACGATTGAGAGAATCTCTCCTTCGTTTAAGTGCAGGCTTATATCATCATTTGCAAGGACATTGTCATAGGACTTTGTGATGTTTTTCATTTCAAGTAACATATTTCACCTTCTTATAAAAAAATGTTGAAGGCTTAGCCTCCAACATTTAGTTCTTACTTATAATCTTCTTCTTTTGGCAATGTCTTAAGGTCTAGCTCTCCTGATTTAATTTTTTCTGCTGCTTCTTTTAATTTTGCAACATCTTCATCAGTAAGTCTGTCAGTTCTTGGGTTTTCACTTTCGTGAGTTACATGAACTGCACCGATAGTTCCTTCTTCAAGTCCCCATTCTTCGTTGTCAGATTTCCATGCATCGCCTTGTTCCATAAATTGTTTTACTAGGTATTGAACGGTTGCGTAAGAGTCTTTGATTTGAGATGAAACGATGAACTTATTGTTTGGATCTGTTAAGTCGATGTCTTGTCCTGAAGTGTAGAATCCTTTTTCAAGTGCTGCTTCAAATACACCTTTGTCTCCGCCAGCTGCTGCTGCGTTTATGAATCTAGCGCCTTGTTCATATTGTTGAATTGCGAATTCTTTTGCCTTTGCAGGTTCATTGAATGATCCTGTGTAGTTAAATACGAATGTTGCATCAGGTTTTATAGATTTTGCACCTTCCATAAATCCGTATCTCCATTTCCAAGATCCAACTCCTTGGTTAACGTGTACTCCACCGAAGAAGTTTTCATCAGGTTCTGTAACCATTGCAGCGATCATACCGATTAGATAAGCGCCTTCTTGTTCTCTAAATGAGATACATTTTACATTTTCTGCTTCAACTTCTGAGTCGATAAGAGCATATTTTGCTCCATCTGGGAATTCTGTAGCTATTTTGTTAATAGCTTCTCCTGATGGCCAACCTCCACCGATGATTAGGTCAACTTTTTCTTCAACTAGAGCTCTTGTGTTTTCTTCAAAAGCTGCTGCGTCTGCACATTCAACTACGATTGGTTCAAATCCTAGTTCTTCAGCTGCATCCTTTAGACCATCGATCATGTTAAGTACGAATACTTGAGTTCCTGCAGGGTCAGTTACAAGTGCGATTTTCTTCTTAGCTTCTCCTGATTTGTCTTCAGTTCCTGCATTTGCATTTGCGTTTGCCTTTCCATTATCAGTCTTGTTGCCACAAGCTGTAAAGGTTGTTGCTAACATAAGTACAGCTAGCAGTAATGCGATTTTCTTCTTCATAAAATCCTCCATTTTAAATTTGTTTTAATATATTTTTCAACAAAACTCTGAATTTCTTTTCAGATCTTTCAGCAGTTTCGTCTACTTCCTCAGTCGTAAGTGGAGTATCTAGTACCCCAGCTGCCATGTTGGTCATAAGAGAAAGTCCAAGCACCTTCATCCCACAATGGGCAGCTACTATTGCTTCTGTCACAGTTGACATGCCAACAGCATCTCCGCCTAAAATTCTAATGGCTCTTATCTCTGCAGGAGTTTCAAACTGTGGCCCAGGCATATAGAAGTAAACTCCTTCTTTTATATCAATTTCAGAAATTTTCGCAGCTTCTTTTGCTACTTCTATGTATTCTTTGTCATAGGTGCTTGACATATCGAAGAATCTCGGACCAAATTCAGCAATGTTTTTTCCTCTAACAGGGCTTGCTCCATTTAATTTGATTTGATCATTTATGATCATGATATCTCCTGCGACGTAGTTTTCATTTACAGCTCCAGCTGCATTGGTTAGGATTACAGTCTTGCAACCAAGCAGGTGTATAACCCTCATTGGAATGGTAAGTTCTTCAAAGTCATATCCTTCGTAATAATGAAATCTACCTGACATGCACACGACTTTCTTACCGCTTAACTCCCCTAAGATTAATTTTCCTGCATGGGAATCGACAGTTGCATCAAGAAAGTTTGGAATATCTTTGTAATCCAATATAGTTTTATCTTCGATTTCTTCTGCCAAGTTTCCAAGGCAAGATCCAAGTACTATTGCTATTTCAGGTACGTAATCTATCTTAGAAAGTATGTAGTCTGCACTCTTCTTGTAATACTCATAGCCTAACTGTGTTTTCAAAATCATCCTCCTCTATTTCTCTATCAATTTCTTCGCGGTGTTATTATCCGTGATTAAAACGTCTAGAAAGCCTCCCCTTAAAGCCCCTTCAATAGCTTCAAGTTTTCTACTTCCACCTGCAACTCCAATTATTTTTGCATCGTTTTTATTGGTCAAGACATTGTACCCTGTAGTTCTTTGATCATACTTATTGTCTACAATCTTCCCATTTATATCAAACCATCTAAATCCAATATCTCCGACCGCACCTTCTCTAAGTAGATTCGAAACGAACTCGTCATTAAAAACTTTGGAACTGAAGAGTTTAGAGTCTTCTTTAATTTCTCCTATACCTGCTAATACAGTTGTGCACTTATCTATGGTTTCCATAGTGGTTATCATATTTATATCTTTGCTGAAGGCATCTCTAAGTTCTTTATTTTCAAATATTACTGGAGCAAAAAATACATAAGATTTACCTCCAAGCTTGTCTCCTAGAGTTCTTGTGATTTGATCTGGTTGTTTATAGGTATAGATGATATTTGAACCTCCCAAGAGTTGAACAACATTTACACCCATGGACTTGTCTTCCTCTATGTATTCTGAAAGTTTAGATAATGTTCTTCCCTGGGTAATACCTAAGTAAGAGTTCTTTTCTAAATTATTTGAAAGGTATTTTGCACCCGCTTTGGCTATATCATTTATAACAGTGCTATCGTCTATTGAACTTACAACTATTGCTTGTTCTATGCCAAACTTTTCTTCTATGCTCTGTTCTAAATCAAAATGGTACTTATCCAAGCTTGCAATTTTAATAGTTACTATATTTTCGTCACTTGCCTTCTTCAACATACGATTTATTCTCTGTCTCGAGGTTTTTAATTTATCAGCAATTTCACCTTGGGTCATATGTTTTTTATAATACATATATGCAATTTTTATAAGCTCTTTCGATTCTTCCAAGGCATCCTCCTATTACATTTGTAATGAATAAAGAATATTTGTAATGTTAATGTAATTATATCACCTAGTTTTAACTACTTCAACACATCAAACTCAAATAATCTCCATCATTTCTTTACAAAAAACTAAAAAACCGGAGATAACTCCGGTTATAAATGTTAAATTAGTTCGTCGAGGCTTGCTCTTAGACTTCTCATAGTCTTTAAATATTTCTCTATTTCTCTTTCCATTTTAGATACATACTTTTCATCCTTTATGGATTTTATATTTTGTACCATATTTTCTATTGAGCCAAAGATTGCAATCTCAACTTGTTTTAGTCCTACTAGCACATCTCCAAGGGCGGTCCTGTTTCCAATATCATAGAGTCTTAGTCCAATTGGAATAAGCCTTGTTATCGTCTTTAGAGTTTCATAAGGGACGTCCGTTGCAATTTTATATCCATTTTCTATGACTTCAGATCTAGCTTTTCTTTCTTCTTCTGTAGATCTTTTCATCTTGAAACCCCTTGCAACTTCGGTAAAGGCTTCTGCGTCTCTTTGCGGTGCGCCCATTAGGATTTCTTTTATTTCAAGTAGTTCGTCACGAATCTTTATAGCTTCGTCTCTTACGTCTATATAATTTTTATTGTCAATGGTTAAATTTACTACCATTAGTAGAAGCGATGCTCCTAAGATGGCATTTACTCCTACCACTGCACCTCCTCCTGGTGCTGGTATGCTTGAAGATAGATCTTCTATAAATTCTGTAAAATCTCTATTGAGCATTAGAAAAGTCCTACTATATTTCCGTCGCTGTCGATGTCCATTTTTAAAGCTGCTGGTACTTTTGCAAGCCCTGGCATGGTCATGATATCTCCTGTTAGTGCTACGACAAATCCTGCTCCGTTTGAAAGGTTAAGATCTCTTACTGTTATTTCAAAATCTTCTGGAGCGTTTAGTGCCTTTGCATTGTCAGAGAAAGAATATTGGGTCTTGGCGATACATACTGGTAGATTAGAAAATCCATGTTCCTTCATGTATTTTAGTTTTCTCTTGGCTTCTGCTGTGAAGTTCACACCTTTTGCTCTGTAGATTTCCTTTGCAATTTTTTCTATCTTTTCTTCTATGGAAATATCTAGTGGATAGATTGGTTTGAAATCAGATTTGTTATTTTCGATAGTTTCCACAACCACCTTTGCAAGGTCTGTAGTTCCTTCGCTTCCTTTTTCAAATCCTCTACATTCTGTAGCTTCTACTCCTACTTCCCTTACAAGTTCTTTTAAAAGTTCGATTTCTTTTTCTGTGTCATCTTTGAATACATTTATTGCAACTGTAACTGGCACGCCGAACTTTTGCATATTTTCTATATGGCGTTTTGCATTTGCAAATCCAACTCTTAGTGCGTCAAGATTTTCTTCTGAAAGATGATCTTTTTCGACCCCTCCGTGCATCTTAAGCGCTCTTATAGTTACAACTACAACTGTTAAATCTGGACTTAGTCCTGAAAGTCTCATCTTTATGTCCATGAATTTTTCTGCACCTAAATCTGAACCGAATCCGGCTTCTGTAACTACATAGTCTCCTATTGAAAGAGCCATCTTTGTAGCAAGTACAGAGTTACATCCGTGGGCGATGTTTGCAAATGGTCCGCCGTGGATGATTGCAGGATTGTTTTCAAGAGTTTGCACTAGGTTTGGTTTGATAGCGTCTTTTAAGACTACTGCCATTGCACCTTCTGCACCTAGATCTCTAACATAAAGTGGTTCTTTGTCCATATTGTCTGCAAATACAATATTTCCAAGTCTTTCTTTTAGATCCATTAGAGAGCTTGCAAGACATAGAGCTGCCATTACTTCTGATGCAACTGTGATCATGAAGTGGTCTTCCCTTGGGTAGCCCATATTTCTTCCACCTAAGCCCACAACAATATTTCTAAGGGCTCTGTCGTTTATGTCCATTACTCTTCTGACTTTTACTTCTCTTTCGTCAATTCTAAGTTCGTTGCCCTTTTCGATGTGGTTGTCGATAAGAGCCATAAGTAAATTATTTGCAGTTGTTATTGCGTGTAAATCTCCAGTGAAGTGAAGATTTATATCTTCCATTGGGATGACTTGGGCATATCCACCGCCACAAGCTCCGCCTTTGATTCCAAATACTGGACCTAGTGATGGTTCACGTAGGGCTGCTACTGTAAATTTGCCGATCTTATTTAGTCCATCTGTAAGTCCTATGGTTACAGTTGACTTGCCTTCTCCTGCTGGAGTAGGTGTAATAGCTGTCACCAAGATAAGTTTAGAATCTTCTTTTTCTTTGATAGCCTTTGGATCTATCTTTGCTTTGTACTTTCCATATGCTTCCACATAATCCATATCTACACCGAGTTTATTAGCGATCTCTTCTATCGGTAAGATATGTGCTTCTTTCGAAATCTCAAAATCTGTTTTCATTTGACCCTCCTTACTTTAAATTGTACTAGACTTGTACTTTATCTTCAATAAATGATAAATTTTAAACATTTAATTTTTTATAAGACTATAAATAATTTACATCTAAGTTTAAAATTTTTGCATCAAAAAACCAGGGATCACTCCCCGGTTATTTATAAACTCTTTAATTCTTCTGGAATTTCTATCTTTTCAAGTTCGTTTACCCTTTCGTAGCTGCCACTTTGTCTTATTGTTTTTACCTTTTTATCTTCGTTTACGAACTTTAATTCCCATTCAAATGACTTTGGATAGTTGGTCTTTCTGTCAAAGGTGAATGTAGCTTCGATTGATTCTAGCTCTTTGTAGAATGGAGAGTCTTTATCGTCAAAGATAATATTTTTTATCTCATCTATATTTTCAGGGCTGGATTTTAACTCTGCCACTATATCCGTATCTGTTTCACTCATCACGTAGTACTGTTTAAGTGGTTTTAGAATCGAATCTCCGTTAATATTATTTTTTGAAACGAAGGTAGCTTTTTCTTCGGTATTTTCTACTTCTGCAGCTTCCTTTGTCCATTTACCGTTTTCATCTTTTCGATACCTAAATCCATCAAGGACATACTCTTCAGACTCCATCTTTTCTTTACCATCCATGCTTGTCCAAGTTGAGTGGTATGCTAGTGGTTCTTTTATTAATTCTAAGTTTCCACTGTATGTGTAGTTTTCTTTTTCTGGGTCAACTTCGGATTTCACATCGAGGTCTGTGTTTAAAACATAGCTCTTTAAATCTTTTTCTTCTACAATTTCACTAAATGCTTTTTCTTTGTCAAAATCATTTGTCTCTTGTAGATTATTTCCGTCTTTTTTACATCCAGTAGCAATGACGGCTAGGATCATTATTATTAAAATCGAAAAAATTTTCTTTCTATATTTCATATTTCACCTTCACTTTCAGTTACCGATAAACTTTCTTTAAATAAATTATACTACTTTAGAGTTTTTTTTCAACAAAGTGAAGCTTAATTAAAAAATCGAAAAATGAAATTACAGTTTAATAATATCTCTTCTAATTCTATTTCTTGAGAATAGTGCCAAAATCGTAAAGAATTCAAGCCTTCCTAGTAACATAAGTAAACTGAAGTATAGTTTAAAGAAGTCGCTGTAGAAGGCAAAGTTTTTAGTCGGTCCTATTGCTCCAAATCCTGGTCCAACGTTTGAAAGTGTGGTAGCGACAGAAGAAAATCCTGTTACTATATCCACTCCAGAAAGTGTGACTATTCCAGTAGATACTATGGCGATTACAAAATATGTTCCAAGATAAGCGTTGATTCCTAGAACGACTTCGTCAGATAGAATTTTTCCATCGGCAATAACTGGGATAACAGCCTTTGGATGGGTCGCTTTTTTCATTTCTCTCTTTATTAGCTTAAGTAGAATGGATATTCTCATAACCTTTATTCCACCACCAGTTGAGCCAGCGCATCCTCCAAAAATCATAAGCATTAAAAGAATAAATTTTGAAAAACTTGGCCAGACTTCATAGTCTGCATTTGCAAAACCAGAGGTTGATGATATCGACGTAACTTGAAATGCAGAGTCTCTAAACGCGAGTAGAAGTGATGGATATCCCTTAGAATAGAGATCTATGGTTATAAGTGTGATCGTACTTACAGTTATGAATATCCAAAGTTTTAGCTCATCGTTTTGTAGAATTTCTTTAAATTTTCTTCTATAGAGAAGAGCATAGATCGTAAAGTTTGTTGCACTTAAAAACATAAATAGAGAAAGGATAAAATGAACTGCGCTTCCTGGATAGGACATAAACGAATCATTATATGATGAAAATCCTCCAGTTCCTAGAACCCCAAAGGTGTGAACCAAGGAGTCAAAGACTGACATGCCTGCAATCTTTAAACAGATAAATAGTGCAGCGGATAGAGTGATATATATGATGTATAGTCTCTTTGATGATTGAGAGATCGTGGATTCTATCTTACCTGCAACTGGTCCAGGAGACTCAGCCTTAAATATTTGAAATCCACTTACTCCAAGCTTGGGAAGAAGTCCAACTGTAAAGACGAGTATCCCCATTCCTCCGATCCAGTGGGTGATTGATCTCCAAAAGATCACTGACCTTGGATAAGATTCTATACCTGAGATTACCGATGCTCCAGTAGTTGTAAATCCAGATACAATTTCAAAAAATGAATCGACATAGGTCATATTTGCTGAAATATAAAGTGGAATTGCCCCTACCAGTGATACCAATATCCATGATGCAGTTACGATTAAAATTCCGTCTCTTGGGGAAAGGGATCTCTTCCTAGATTTTAAATTTATCAAAATGAATCCCAATACCAAAGCTATTGCCATTGGGATTAAAAAACCACTTGAACTTCCATCTTTGTCCATAAAACTAAGGAGCAGAGATGGCGCCATAAATGCAGTCTCAATTAATAGAATATATCCAAGTAATTTTGAAATGAGTTTATAATTCATCTACCATTCCTCTATTCTTAATAGAATTAATAGCGTCCTTTATTTTTCCTTCAGATGAAAATATCTTTTGCATCTTAGGTGCAACTTCGTGCATTGAGAATAGAACTATTCTGTCTTTTGGTTTTAAGACTGTCTTACCATTAGGGACTAACATCTCATTTTTTCTTATTATGGCGATGATTAGTATTCCTTCTGGAAGATCTAAGTTTTCAAGAGATTTGCCGCAGACTAAGTGCTTTTCCTTTATAATTAGCTCTGTACATTCCACTTGGCCATTTAGTAGAAGGTGAAGTGAAAGCGAAGATTTACCTCTTATTTCTTTTAACATTTCTGCCGCTGTGATATAAGAAGTGTTAAACACCGCATCAATATCTAATTTATCTAAGACCTTGTCATAGTTGGTTCTTGAAATCTTGGCAACAGATTTATAAATTCCGGTCTGTTTCGTTACAAGACTCATAAGTAGGTTCGCTTCGTCAATTCCCGTTGCAGCCACAAATGCATCATAAGTGTTGACCATTTCTTCTTGAAGGGTCGACATATCTGTTCCATCCGCGTTTATTATCTGTGCATTAGGAAGCATTTCCTTTAACACGAAGCATCTGTCTCTATTCATTTCAACTATTGTCACTTGAACATTTTCTTTTAAAAGAAGCATAGCAAGGTATAGACCAGTCTTTCCACCACCTAAAATCATTGTGCTTCTAAGAGGTTTAGCCTTTTTAATACCTGTGTGTTCTTTGTCGAAATTTGTTATGTTTTTTGATTTCCCTGCCAAGATTATTACATCATTTTCTTCTAAGACTGTATGACCATTTGGAATAATTGCATCTCCCGCTCTTGAAATCGCAGCGATAAGTAGATCATTTATCTGTTCGATATCCATGATTTTTTTGCCAATGAAGTTCGGGTCGTTTCCTATATTAAATTCAACGAGAGAAACCTTGCCACCTGCAAAATCATCAGAGTATAGTTGGTACCTCTTCATAAGATATTTAAAGATGGATCTTGCTGTAGCAAAATCCGGATTGATAATTTTATCTATCTGAAGCTCTTTAGATAAAAAATCCAAACGCTTTATATATTCAGGGTCTCTTACTCTTGCAATGGCATATTTTGCACCGAGTTTCTTTGAAACTGTGCACAGTATTACATTCGCCTCGTCATTTGTGGTGGTTGCTACTACATAGTCATAAGTCGAAATGTCTAGCTCTTCTAGCACTCCAAAGTCAAGTGCATTTGCACAGATACTTAGCACATCTAGTGAGTTTGAAATATTTTCTATTACATCTTCATTATTATCTACTACGGTTACTTCATAGTTTTCATCTATAAGTGAGGCCGCAAGTCTATAACCGAGTTTACCAGCACCTACAACTAAAGCCTTCATACTTCCTCCTAAATTTCAGAGATTTATTTCAAAATCATTTATAAAATTTTTTCTACTAAATAAAACAGGCTAAGAGCCTGTTATGATATTACTTTATTTACAATTATTATAACACTACTATATTCTTAATAAAAGGAAAAGTGATCTAGTCGTTCCATCTTATAATTTGGTTTTTCAAATATATTCGGGCATAAAAAAAGACTTCCAATTGGAAGTCTTGATTTAAATAATTATAAATTTTTTTACTGCGTCTTAATTTAAATTTTCACGCGTAAATAGTATTTCTAATTAAAACTCGTCACAATATACTTCGAAGTATCCTTGTGGATGTAGACATGCTGGACATACTTCTGGAGCTTCTTTTCCTTCATGGATATATCCACAATTTAGGCAGTGCCATAAAACTTTTTTGTCTTTTTTAAATACTTTGTCTTCTTCGATGTTTTTGATAAGAGCTCTGTATCTCTTCTCGTGAGCTTCTTCAACTTCTGAAATTTCAGTGAAAGCTTCTGCTACTTCATCGAATCCTTCTTCTTTTGCAATCTTTGCAAATTCTGGATACATTTCGCTGTGTTCATGTTCTTCCCCTGCTGCAGCTGCCTTAAGATTTGAAAGTGTTCCTTCTTTTTCATCTAGATGAACTGGGAAACTTTGTACAACTTCGATTTCTTCGTCGAAGAAGTCTTTTTGTAAGAATCTGTAGAATCTCTTAGCATGTTGTTCTTCGTTTCTTGCGGTTTCTTCAAAAATATCTCTGATTTGTATATATTTTTCCTTGTTTGCTACCTTTGCGTAGTATTTATATCTCATGGTTGCTTGTGATTCTCCAGCAAATGCCATCATAAGATTCTTAGCTGTCTTTGTTCCTTTTAATGATTTCATAATTACCTCCTAAAATTTATACCTTACTTTTATTATACACCAAGCAAAAAATAAAAACAGGCACTCAATTGATAATAGAATTATCGTTTTAAGCACCTGTTTGTTTTTTATTTATATTTACATATCTCTTTTAGTTAATTTATTGTCCTTTGGTTTTGCTATTGCCTTACGCATATCTGTATCGGATTCTATATTTTGCATCTTGTAGTAATCCATTACACCTAGATTTCCTTCTTTGAATGCTTCTGCAATTGCAAGTGGTACTTGAGATTCCGCTTCTACTACCTTTGCTCTCATGGCTTCAACTTCAGCCTTCATTTCTTGTTCACGAGCAAGTGCCATCGCACGTCTTTCAGATGCTTTTGCTTCTGCGATTCTCTTGTCAGCTTCTGCTTGGTCTGTTTGAAGTCTCGCACCTATATTTCTAGCTACGTCTACGTCTGCTATGTCTATTGACAATATTTCAAATGCTGTTCCTGAGTCCAGTCCCTTTTCAAGTACTACTCTTGAAATTGAATCTGGATTTTCAAGTACATTTTTGTAAGACTGAGATGAACCTACTGTGGTTACGATTCCTTCTCCTACCCTTGCGATTATAGTTTCTTCTCCAGCTCCTCCGACAAGTCTTTCAATATTTGCACGCACGGTTACTTTCGCTTTTACCACTACTTCAATACCGTCTTGGGCAACTGCTGAAATATTCGGAGTTTCTATAACTTTTGGATTTACAGATACTTGCACAGCTTCTAGTACATTTCTACCTGCTAGGTCTATTGCTGCTCCTCTTTCAAATTGTAGAGGGATATTTGCTCTTTCTGATGCTATAAGCGCATCTACAAGGGTGTTTACATTTCCACCTGCTAAGTAGTGAGCTTCTAAGTTTTCAATCTTAAGATCAAGTCCCGCTTTTGTTGCCTTTATCATAGGAATTACAATTCTTCTAGGGCTTACTCTTCTAAGTTTCATTCCAATTAATGTGGAAATCTTTATCTTAACTCCTGAAAAATATGCCGTAATCCATAAGCCTACTGGTACAAATGAGAAGAATAGAATCAGAAATATGATTACTGCTACTACTATTCCTCCACTTAAAATATTAGAAATTATGTTTCCACCCATTTTTATCTCCTAACTATTACTTTTGATCCGTCGACTTTTGATACGACGATTTTTTCTCCATGTTCTATCATTCCATCTTCTGAAATTGCCTCAATCTTTGCTCCTTCTACTAAGATAAATCCCGTAGGTTTAAGAGGGGTCAATGTGTATCCCACATCTCCAACGCTTACATCTGGTCTATCTACTGAGAGATATCCTCTTGTAGAAGTGAGTGAGTCGTTTAGTGAAATCTTTTGTAAAAACTCTGACTTCATTCCTCTTTTAATCATGATATTTGCTGCAACTATTCCTGCTATCATCGCTGATGCAGTAGGCACAAGTCCTCTTTCAAAACTACCCATTGCAAGAATTACACCAACTATAGAGAGTATGATTCCCATTATTCCACAGATTCCAAAACCTGGTATAACTGTCTCTATTAGTATTAATGCTATTCCTAACATAAATATAAGTGCGACATAGACGCTTGAGTCTGTGATGATTATATTGCCTACAAAAAATACTATAAATAGTAAGATGGATAAGGTTCCAAATAGTCCAAATCCTGGCGAAAATATTTCTATAATCATAGAAACTATTGCTAATGTAAGTATTAATGTACTCACATACCTATTCGAAATAAAGTTTAAAAGTTTTATTTCTTGAGGTTCTTTATAGTCAGATACCTCAGAAATGCCTTCAAGTTTAAGTAGATTTTTAAAATCTTTTACAGTTCCATCTGTGATTCCATAGTCAAGGGCCTTGTTTGAAGTCATAAGAATTTCTGGAATAGCCTTGGAAGTATTTTTGTCTACTGGTTTTTTGAGCATTTCAAGAGCATCTTTGCTGATTCCCTTTTCTTTTTCTATTCTCTCTAGGTATTCGCTTAGATTCTTGGAATTATCTTTTAAGTTTCTATTTATATTTCCTATTGCTGCATTTTGATTTAAATAGATCTTGTCGCAGCTAAGTGCTATTACTGTAGATTCTGCTTCTATTGGTCCTTCACAATAGGCTAATGTACTTACATTTGAATTTAATATTAAGTTTGCAATTTCAAATGAAGCTTTGGCAGATCCACCTTTAGAAGATATTTTTATGACCACATCTTTATTATTTTCAGCCCCTTCTTTAAGTGAAGATCTGACATTCATAATTGTGGCTTCATTTATTTCTCCACTTATATCTAGGACCACGGCTTCTTTCGCATGGACAGAGATAATCATCATGAGAAAAATTATGATTAAATATTTTAGTTTTTTCATAAGTTCTCCTTAGAAAAAAAAGCCTTAGGAAATCCTAGGCTTAATTTAAATACTTAGAAGCAATGGAATTTACTTTTTTCCCATCGGCTTTTCCTTTTACTTTTGGCATTACTTCTTTCATAAGTTCACCAATTTGTCTTTTAGTTGTAATGGATAGTTTTTCGATGGCTTCTTTGATTATATCTTCTAATTCTTCATCTGATAATTGCTTTGGTAGGTACTCCATTAGAATCTTTATTTCTTCTTCTGTTTGAGCGACTAAATCATCTCTACCGCCACGCTTAAACTCTTCAATTGAAGATACTCTTTCTTTATATTGTTTGGAAATTATGTCTATAACTTCTTCGTCGGAAAGATCAACTCTCTTGTCGACTTCAATCTGTTTGATGGCAGCGCGCACCATTGTGATGGTGTCTTTTCTTACTTTGTCATGAGATTTCATTGCAGCTTTTAAGTCCTGCATAAGCTTTTCTTTTATTGACATACTGCACCTTCTTTAGTATCTTTTAAATTTCTTTCTACGCGCTTCTTCAGATTTTTTCTTTCTTCTTACGCTTGGTTTTTCGTAATGTTCTCTCTTTCTAACTTCTTTAAGCACTCCATTAGTAGCACATTGTCTCTTAAATCTTTTAAGGGCGTTATCTAGAGATTCATTTTCTCCAACTCTTATTTCTGACATAGTTTCCCTCCTCTCGTAGAAAAGGTTGCCTTTCGGCTTTTCATCGTTTATTATACATTAAATATATAAAAAACTCAAATTATTTTTTATAGATATGCTTGTGCTGCAGTTATTATAACTAAATCTTCTACTTCTTTTTCTACACATCCACGAGAAAGGTCGTTTACTGGTTTGTTTAGTCCTTGTAGAATAGGTCCTATTGCCTTAAATCCACCGAATCTTTGTGCCATTTTGTATCCGATATTTCCTGCTTCTAGTGATGGGAATATAAATACATTTGCATGACCTGCGATTTCTGAGTCTGGTGCTTTCTTCTTAGCTGTAACTGGATCGAATGCAGCGTCAAATTGTAGTTCTCCGTCGATTTTAATTTCTGGGAAGTTTTCTTTTACCATTTCTGTTGCTATTCTAACCTTGTCAGCTTGTTCTGCCTTTGCTGAGCCCTTGGTTGAGAATGATAGCATGGCAATTTTAGCATCGATTCCAAATTGTTTTGCAGTTTGATCAGAAAGTTCTGCAACTTCTGCAAGTCCTTCAGAATCTATATCTATATTTATTGCACAGTCTGCAAATAGATATTTTTCGCTATTTCTAAGCATTAAGAATGCTCCTGATACTCTCTTGAATCCTTCCTTTGTCTTTATGATTTGAAGAGCTGGTCTTACTGTATCTCCAGTGGTGTGAACTGCTCCACTTACCATTCCATCTGCATGTTCCATGTAGATCATCATAGTTCCAAAGTAGTTTGGATCCTTTAAAAGTTCTCTTGCTTCTTCTTCGTTTAACTTTCCTTTTCTTCTTTCAACTAGAGAAGCTACCATTTCATCTGTTATAGATTCTTCTGGGTCTATAAAATTAAAAGCGCTTAGGTCTATACCTAAATTTTTGGCTGTCTTTGCAACTTCTTCTCTTTTTCCTAGTACTATTGGTTCAACTATTCCTTCTTTTGCTAAATTGTTAGCTGCTCCTAGTACTCTTTCGTCTTCTCCTTCAGGTAGGACAATTTTCGCTCCCTTACCTTTAAGTTGTGATTTTAAATCATCAATAACTGACATAAATACCTCCTTGTCCAAGTACTATGTTAGAACTACTTGAACCTTACGTCAAGTTAAACTGTAAATTTTTCGAAAATTTTATACTAGTTTATAAAGAGTATTTATTTGATTTTGACTGAAAAAACAGTTACTATAGTACTAGGTGATAAAATGAAAAAGTTTTCCATTTTAATAATTCTCTGCCTCGTTTTTCTAAACGCTCGCGCAAGTGAATATATAGATACAAGTAGACACTGGGCAAAAGATAGCATAGACTACGTGACAGATAAAAATATCATGGTCGGATATCCAAATAAAACTTTTGAACCTGATAAATTTGTAAAGAGAAGCGAAGCAGTAACAATTCTAACAAAACTTACTGGCGCGGAAAAAATTTTTACATCAATTCATTTTCTCGATGTAGGTGAAAGTGATTGGTTTTATAAGAGCATAAATTCTGCAATAAACTACGGCTACATACTTGACGGAAATTTCTTTAAGCCACATGACTATATGAATAGAAGAGATTTTGCCATAATGTTTTCAAAAGCATATATGAACTCAGGAGAAGCCGTACCTTATAGTGACACAGGATTTATGGACGATGAGTTAAAAGAATCTCTAAAACTTCTGCCAGGTTTCTTCTCTGGTTACAAGGACAGATCTTTTAAAGGCGATAGATATATTTCAAGGGCAGAAGTTGCCACTCTTTGCAAAAAAATCATGGAAGAAGGATACTCAAAGAGAAGAGTGACGCCTCTTGAATCTGAAGAAATCATAACAGAAGACGAAAAGAATAAAAGCTTTATAATAGAAGCTACAGAAAACCAAAGAAAAAAACTAAGATATTTAATAAATAATTATAGTTATCTTGAGGCCCAAGATGCTTACTTAAAGAAACTTCTTCAAACTGCAGAAGAAATAGCTTCAAAAGACGATTTAAAAGAGATGATTGGCATTGAAAAAGAGATTGACAACTATCTTTTAAAGAAGACAAAGAGAAATGAGTTCTACCTAAATGTGGATGTCTATTCAGAAGATGGAAGTCCAATCTATGGTGCAGATCTTACCATCAACCAAGATTCATTCGTAAATAAATCCACACTTAAGAATGGAAAATATCTTCTAAAGGTAAATTACAACGGCTACAAAGCTGAGCAAACCTTTGTAGAGATAGATGGCGAGGACAAGAATATAACCATTATTCTAAAAAAAGAAAAGAATGAAATGGTCAGAATCGAAGTCCTCGGTAAGTATGCCAAAGTAGAAAACGAAATGGTTAAATCAGGCTCAAGATACACAGTATACTTAAATCCTCCTGCAGGGGTTGAGCTTAAAAAATTTGTAGTAAATGGTTCTGAGAAAAACGTCGAATTTATAAACGATAGCTTCACTGGCGTTGCTACAAAATATGTAAAGATTGTGGTTGAGTGGAATGATTAACTACGACTACTTAGAAACTTCCATTGGACTTATGGAAATAGTCTGTGAAGATGAATTTTTAATCGGTCTTAAGCTGGTTTTGGAAAAGAATCATAACGAGTGTGAAAATAAAACTTCGAAGGAAGTTAAGTCGCAGATTTTAGAATATTTAAATGGAAGTAGAAAGTCTTTTACTGTCCCATTTAAGTTAAACGGTACAGATTTTCAGAAAAAAGTATATGAAGTGACTTTAAAGATTCCATATGGAAGTACGAAGACATACGGAGAGATTGCAAACTCAATTGGAAATCCAAAATCCATGAGGGCTGTTGGCATGGCACTTGGTAAGAATCCAATCTGGATCATCATGCCCTGCCACAGAGTCATAGGAAAGAATAGAAAACTTACAGGATACACTGGAGGAATCGACAAGAAACTTGCCCTTTTAAAGCTAGAAAATCCAGAAATTGAAATTAAAGAATAAAAAAAGAGATATTCATTCGCGAATATCTCTTTTTTGTTTGGAATTTTTAGTTTTTGTGTTTCATTGTATTTAAATCTATAACTTCGTCAAACATCTCTTTGATATTTTCGTCGTTCATATGGGAGATTATGATTATCGTACCGTCTATATCTAGAAGATACTTCATAACAGAAGTCGCTGTTTCGTGGTCTAAGGCTGCAGTTGGCTCGTCAAAGATATAGATTGGAGAAGAGTTAATAAGTGATCTTGCAATATTTATACGAGATTTTTGTCCTCCGGATAGTCCCAGCTCGTCGCTAATGATATCATCGAAGTGAAGATCTTCTATAGAAAGATTTTTCTTTAGAGAAGAAATTTCACCTTTATCCACATCTCTATAAAGGGTTATATTGTTTTCTATGGTGTCTTTAAACAAATAACTATTTTGATCTACATATTGGATATATTTTAGAGCTTCGCTGTCAGAATAATTTGAAAGATCATTACCATTTAAAAATATATTTCCTGCATTTGGTTTAATCTCTCCGGTCATAAGCTTCGCAAGGGTGGACTTTCCTGAACCACTTCTGCCCACTATTAAATATTTTTCCCTGTCTTTAAAATTCACAGAGAAATCCTTCACCACATCTTCATGGCCTTCTTTATACTTGAATGAAATATTTCTAAGCTCCAAGTTTCCACTATCTAAATTTTCTAGCGAATTTAAATCAACTTTTTCCTTTTCCTTAGCCTTTTCATTTAGTTCATCGTGGATAGGTTTAGAACCTTTTAATAAATTCATAAGGTTTGAAATATTTAGAATCGGATTTATTAGATAGTTAAATAACTGAATACATGCAATGATTCCTCCTACTTCAATTCTATTTTTATAAACAAGTAGTCCGCCTATTGCAAATAGGATGAAGAAGGAGCCTCCTCCCACCAATTCTGCAAAGTATCTCGATAGGTTTTGGAGATCTAAATTATCAAAATGTGTCTCTTCAAAATTTATATTTTCGTTTCTATGTTTCTTGTCATAGATAGGCACTACCTCATTCTTTATAATTTCAAGTCTGCCCCTTAGTGTATCTGTTACGAAATCCAAATAGCTATTTGATGCGTCATTATATCTTACAGAGCGTTTCTCAAGTTTTTTTCCAAATAATAATGGTATTCCCATAGGAATTAATGATGATGCTATCGCAACTACTAACATGATCCAGTCAATATATACAATGCCCAGCATTGCACATAAAAATAATAGAAGATGTTGTAAAATTTCCCATCTTGCTAAGTAGTAATCATTATATACTGTATTTATTTTGGTTGTGAAGTCTGCAAGGTCAATGCCAACTCCACGAGGCTCACCCATTCCACTATAAAATATTTTATTCTTTAGATTTGTAATCTTTTCTATGGAATAGGAAATCATCGCACTCCTTCCTGCATAGGCTGCTATAAACATAACTATTTGAAGTGTAATTGCCCAAATTATGTACATCTTCATTTCATCTAGGTTAAATTCTGAAATAGCAGTTATAAGTTTACCTAAAACAATTCCAAAACATGCAGTTGATACAGCATATATAAAAAGCATTATTGCCGAAATTGGTGCTGTTAGTTTTTCGGACTTTCTCCACAAAAGACTTTTCATTTTTTCTCCTTTAAGTTTTTAAATTTTGTCTCTTTAATTTTAACACTTTTTATTTAATTCTTGTAAATACTTTTTCAAAATTTCCCTGGGCAGAAGCTTATACTTTGTAATTAAAAAAGTCCTCGGATTTCTCCAAGGACTTAATATTTTTATTTTTCGAACTCGTCATGATACTTTTTAAATCTTATTACCTTTTGAATTTCCCCAAGGACTAGTGGAATTACTGATGCAACTAAGATTACAATCCATTCATTCATTCCTATGCTATCAAGCTGGAATAGTTCTCTAATGGTTGGCACATACATTACCACAATCATTAGAACAAATGAGAATATTGTTGCCCACACAAGTTTTCTATTTGTAAATGGTCCTATGTGGAATAGGGTGTATCTAATTGATCTTGCTGAATAAGATCTTAGAAGTTCTGATGTGATAAGTGTTGCAAATGCCATAGTTCTTGCGTATTCAAGTCCGATTCCCTCTTGTCCATGCCACTTGATACCGATTAGGTATGCTCCTAGAGTTGCGATGGTTATTGCTACAGATTGAACGATAACTGTGATCTTGATTTCTGGGTCAAGTATCGGTTCTCCCGGATCTCTCGGCGGCTCTTCCATTATATTTTCTTCGCCTTTTTCAACTCCAAGTGCAAGTGCTGGGAAAGCATCTGTTACTAGGTTAAGCCATAGAAGTTGAATTGGAAGTAGTGGCACTGGTAGATTCATAAGAATCGCTATTAACACCACAAGCACTTCTCCTATATTACAAGATAGTAGGTAGGATACGAATTTCTTGATATTTGAATAAATTACCCTTCCTTCTTCAACTGCATTTACGATGGTTGCAAAGTTGTCGTCTGTTAGGATTACTTCCGCAGTGTTTTTAGCAACGTCTGTTCCTGTAATTCCCATTGCGATTCCTATGTCTGCACGTTTTATCGCTGGAGCGTCGTTTACTCCGTCTCCTGTCATGGCTGTTATATGACCATTTTCTTTAAGCGCGGTTACGATTTGTACTTTGTTTTCTGGAGATACTCTTGTGAATACTCTCTTGGTCTTTACGATATCTCTTATTTCTTCTGGAGTCTTGTCGTTTAGTTCTGCTCCTACGATTGCTTGAGATTCATCTTCTGCTATTCCAAGGTTCTTAGCAATTGCAAGTCCAGTTTCGAAATAGTCACCTGTTATCATTACTGGGATTATTCCAGCTTTTTTACATTCCTTTATAGCTGCCTTCGCCTCTGGTCTAGCTGGGTCAATCATACCAGTTAGCCCTACGAAAATCATTTCATTTTCGATATTTTCTGAGCTTGTGTCACTTGGTACTTCGTCAAAAGTTCTATACGCATAAGCTAGAACTCTTAGTGCTGACCTTGCAAACTCGTTGTTCTTTTCTAAGACTTCCTTCTTCTTTTCCTCTGTGAAATCAACGATCTCTCCGTTGGATAAAATCTTAGTTGAGTGTTTAATTATTATATCTGGAGCACCTTTTGTATAGGAATAGATATTTTCAGGATATCTGTGAAAGGTGGTCATCATCTTTCTTCCCGAATCGAAAGGTATCTCTTCTATTCTTTCGTAAGTTTCATTTAATTTATCTATTCTTACATCTTGTTTTTCTGCAAATGTTAAAAGTGCAATCTCTGTTGGATCTCCTGCGATCTCAACATCTTCTCCATTTACCACAAGCCTTGCATCATTGGTTAAGCCTGCGATATGGGTGAGCACATTTAAATCTTGTATTTCGGAAACTTTGTCCTTTCCTACTAGAAGTTCTCCAATAGGTGCATATCCAGTTCCTGTTACGTCTATTTCGAGACCGTCTACATATGCTTTGGTTACGGTCATTTCGTTTTGTGTTAGAGTCCCAGTCTTGTCGGAACAAATAACAGTTGTAGTACCTAGGGTTTCAACAGCTAGAAGTTTCTTAACTATTGCATTCTTTTCTGCCATTCTTCCCATACCAAGGGATAGAACTATGGTTACTATTGCCGGAAGTCCTTCGGGCACTGCAGCAACAGCAAGGGCGATTGCAGTCATAAACATTTCAAGAGGTTCATTCTTATATAGAAGACCTACTGCAAATACAATTACACAGATGGCGATTACAAGAATTCCAAGAGTCTTTGAAAGTCCTGCAAGTTTTCTTTGTAGTGGAGTCGCTTCGTTGTCAACCAGGGAAATAGAAGTCGCTATATGACCTATTTCAGTTTCGTGTCCCGTTGCGATTACGATACCTCTGCCACGTCCATAACTTACAATGGTGCTTGAATGGGCAATGTTTTCTCTATCTCCTATGCCTACTTCATCTTCTGTCATGGTATTGCTATTTTTGTCAACTGGAACAGATTCTCCAGTCAAACTTGATTCGTCTATCTTTAAGTTAGAAGATTCTATAATTCTAAGATCTGCAGGAACAATATCTCCCGTCTCTAAGATTACCAAATCTCCAGGAACTAAGTTAGAAGATTCAACCTCTAAATGCTGTCCACTCCTTATGACCTTCGCCTTCGGCGAACTCATCTTTTGAAGAGCTTCGATTGCCTGCTCAGCTCTACCTTCTTGAACTAGAGAAAGGATGGCGTTAACCACAACGATAGCTATGATTATAATAGCTTCGACCTTGTCTCCTGTGAAAGCAGAAACTATTGAAGCAATGATAAGTATGATAATCATAGGATCTAAAAACTGATCCTTTAATTTATCAATAAAAGGTTTCTTAGCCTCCTGCTTCAGTTCGTTCTTTCCGTACTTTGAAAGTGCCTGGTCTATATTTTCTTTTTTCAAACCATTTTTTAAATCAGTCCCAAAATTAGTGACCAGCTCATCTTTTTCTTTGTTATACCAGTTCATATATCCTCCCGTTTTTCTTTTATCTTCTTAGTTTATTCTAACATTAAGGGATTTTTACTTCAACAAATGCGATTGTGAAAGAAATTTCACTAAAATTTCACATTAGCTTTATGCTACACTGCAGCGGTCTACTTTAGGAGTTAAAACCGTTCTACACCTATATTTACATGTTTTTTGTATCATTTTCAAAATTGTAATTGATAGTTAAAAAATAGACTATTAAAAGATGGCATGACCATGCCACTTTAAAATTTTTTAAAAATCAATGTGTACTATTATCCTATATGTTATATTTTTTTATTTTTTATGTTATACTTGAAAATTTTGATCAGATTAACCACCTTCGTAGTATAAATTGAGTCAAATACAGCCATATACCGTTTTTGTATACATTGTTTTCAGCTGTTCAGTCGATTGATTTCCATTTTTTATGATGTTATAATTCAATTATAAACAAAAAGTTTTTTAAATGATTTTAAATAGTTGGCCAACTATTACATTAAAAATTTTTTTAAATACAAACAAAAAATATTTCGTAATATAACTATTCGAAATTATTTAGGAGGCTTTTATGAAAAATTTAAATATTAAAAAATTATTATTCGCAATAGTAATATCATTATTAATTCTGCCTATAAATATCTATGCAGAGACAAACACAAACGATATAAACAAAAATGCGCAAGCAATTATTAAGACCGCTGATAAAAAGATGTTTACTGGAAATTCAAAGGAATTTACTAAGAAACTAAACGCCTACAGAAAATCAAAAGGCGTTCCAGCTATTAAAGAAACTAAAGCACTTAACGATGTAGCTAAGGCTAGATGCATTGAAGAGCTTAATAAATATATAAAGACTGGCGACGCTGATCACGAAAGTCCATCAAATATAAATGAATTCTTTGCAGAAAACTTAAGAATGGGCAAGTTCCAAGCAGAAAAACCATACAATAGCGTTGAAGAATATTCTCTAAATAGATGGATGAACTCCGAAGCTCACAACGACAACCTTATCGACAAAGAATATAAGTCAATTGGATATGCGTCTGTTAGAAAGACTATCGACGGAGTAACTTACGAAATTTCAATCTACGTTGCAGATTTTGAATAAATTTGAATAAATAGAAAATTATAGTTTAAATACACTAATTAAATATTCATTACAAAAATAAGAATTGACCTTTTAATGTTGTAGAAATCAACAAGTAGGTCAGTTTCTTATTGGTTAATTGTTTGAGTAAAATTTGTGCAACAACATATAATGGAAGCTACTAGCTTCCGCTACGGGTGTGAATCCTAGTTGAGTCTGTCTCACGGCTAAAGCCTGATTGTAAATAATTTAGTATCAAGGTTTATGGAAGCAGGTTGCTTCCGCTACAGGGATGAATCGGAGTTGAATTTGTCGTACGGGTTAAAACCCTAGCTGCAATCCTTGATTTCATTTGCCTAGATTGCTCTTCAGAGGTTAGACCCATTCGACTCGGAAATAAATTTCCTCGCTCAAGGTGACGGCAGTTGTGAGGATACTCTCTGTAAAAATTCCAAATGAAGACAGTCACCCTGAGCGAAGACGGCATCGCCGTCGTAGTCGAATGGGTCTAACCCTGGTGAAGTTAAGTATTGATGACTATTTAACCACAAAATATAAATATCCCACACTTCACTATTAATCCCTCAAAAACCTATAAAAGGACACTTGCGTGCCCTTTTTCATAGAGATGAATTATTGATAAATTTCTCTTTTAATTAATACTTCTCTTGTAGTTTCATTCCAGATAATGTCTTTTCCGTCTTTTAGTCCCAATGCTCTAGCTATATTGGCTATTGGAAGTGTAGTTCTATTGTTTCTAAGAATTGGCTTTGCGTCACTTTCATAAACTTCACCGTTTACGATGATTTTGTTTGTGTCTACCGGAATCTTAACTACATTGTCTTTATCCGTTAGGATTACTGTTCTTGATTCGTGATCCCAAGCTACTTTGAATCCTAGTGCTTCTGCTACGAATCTAATAGGAAGCATGGTTCTGTTATTTGCAATAAATGGTGCAACGTCCATCATTACTTCTCGTTCCACGTCATTTACTATAACTTTAAGTGTTTTTGAACCTATAACTAATTTTGAATCTAGCTTCATAGGAGTTGTAGTTCCTGATTTTGAATCTGTTTTACTTTCAGTTTTAGCGTTTGATCCAAAATAACCAAACCAGAATGGATTGTAATTATATCCTGGTTCATATGCTTCTGGCTTTTGTTCTGGTTCTGGCTGTGGTTGTGGCTTTGGATCGTCAGGAGTTTCTGGTTTTTCTTTAAACTCATCAACAGCTTTTTGTTTTTCTTTTACTTTTTCTTCAGCTTGTTTAACTTCTTCTTTAGCTTCTTCTAATTTATTTTCTGCTTCAGTTGCTTTTTCGGCTGCCTTTTCAGCTTCTTCCTTAGCTACATCTGCTTGATCCTTAGCTTTTTGGGCTGCTTCTTGGGCTTTTTTAGCTTTCGCCTCAGCTTCTGCTTTTTCTTCTTCCTTAGCTGCTTTGGCTGCTTCTTCTGCTTCTTTAGCTTTTGCTTCTGCTTCTTCTTTTGCTTTTTCTGCTTCAGCTGCTTTTGCTTCTGCTTCTTCCTTTGCCTTATCTGCTGCTTCTTTTGCTTCTTCAGCTGCCTTAGCTTTTTCCTTAGCTGCTGCCTCTTCTGCTTTTGCTTCTTCTAGTTCCTTGATTGCCTTAGCTTCAGCATCCTTCTTCTTGGTTTCGTCTAAAATTTTCTTTACTTCTTCTTTTGATTTTGCATTGTCGATGTTTTTATTTGCGGCTTTCTTTGTTTCTTCGTCTATATTTTCAAGCTTATCAATCTCTTCTTTTGCAGTCTTCTTTGCTTCTTCTAGTTCTGCTGCATCTTTTGCAGCTTTATTTTCTGCGTCTTTTTCCTTTGCTGCTTCTACTATTTCATTAACTTTTGCTTTCGCCTTTTCAGCATCAACTTTAGCTTGGAAATCTTTCTTTTCATCTTCACTTAGATTTTCAAGTTCTTCGATTGCGTCTTTTGCTTCTGCCTTATCATATTCAGATGCTAGTTCTATAACTTTTACTTGAAGATCAGCTGTCTTAGCTGTAAAAGTTTTATCTCCATTTGTATAAGTTATAGTAATTGGTCCTGTTTGATTTGTAATAAAAGTTTCATTTGGAATAGAAGTCTTTAAATTATTAGCTTCAAAATCTGCAAATGGAACTTCTTTAGTTGCTCCATTTTCATCTTTCAATGTTACAACGAGAGCTGTTAAGTCTAGTTTATCTCCAGATTCATATTGAAGTTTAGGCTCTGTTTTAACTACTACTTCTATGACTTTATTGATGTCGAATCCTACTACAGAAATTGGTAGTTTTACAGGTTCTTTATCTTTTAGGGTAAGTATTAAATTCTTACCACTATCTTCTTTAGCTAAATTCTTGTCTAACTCTCCACCTTCAAAAGTAAGGGTAAGTTTGTTTTCATCAAACTTATCGTAAGCGACTTCCTTAATGTTTTCATTTTCATCTGTTAAGACTACTTTTAAATTTGCAAGGTCAAGTTTTTCGTCAACAACATAATTGGTCTTAGTTCCTTCAGCAAATGCTACGGATTTTACTTTAGTTTCATCAAATATAGTTGAGGTTACCTTAAGTGGACTGGTTTCATCAGATTTAGTATCATCTGATTCAAGGTAAACTTTTACTGACTTACCATTATCATCTTTGGTTAAAGTCGCTCCATTTTTAGGATCGGTAGCTAAACCATAATATTTGAAATCTTTAAATTCAACAACTCTTTCAGAATCTTCAGAATCTGTTAAAGTAACTGTTAGATTTGATAGGTCTAATTTTTTTTCGTTTTCGTCATCGCCATCATACTTATAGTCAAGCTTTGGTTGGTCTTTAACTTCTATTGATGTAATAGAGTCCTTTTTAAATCCATCATCTTTAACTTCAAACTTTTCTTGAGAATATGTGAACATATTGTTGTATTCAACTTTAAGAGATTTGCCATCTAAAGTTTCTACAGAATCTCCTTGTGCAGGTTCTGTTTTGATTCCATATTCTGCGAATTTTTCGTAAGGGATATATTTAAACTTGTCGCCTTTTCTTATACCAACTACAAGTCCTGTTAAATCTACTTTGTCTTCACCTTCAACGGAAGTATCATAATATTTATTAGGGAAAGATGATACATAGAGCTCGATATCTTCGTATTGTGAAAATGGCTTTGTAACAACTCTTAAAATATTATAATCTCTATTTATAACAGTATTGTCTAGGTCGAATTCTTCAGATTTATGACTGTGGTCAACCCATTTACCAGATGAATCAAAATGACCATCAAGCTTTGTTATTTCATAAGATTTGCTACGCAAAAGTCTTTGCTGTATCTTTTCCCCATCAGGTACAAGCTCTAGACCATGCCAATCACTAACTCCAGATATATAATAATTAATTGCATGATCCTTGGACCAGATTTCCTCAAATGTCATATTTTCATCTAAAGCCCAATTAGAATCTCTTTTCCAATCAATTCTTATCCTAGATATTAATTCGCCTTCATCATTATAACCAATTTTTTCCCATCCGAAAAATCTAAATCCTTCTCCAGGGCTTGGTGATTTATTTTTATCTGCAAAGTCTTTTAGCTCAGGTAACAATGCTTGAGCTGGTAAAGTCTTAGTAACCTTTTCACCGTTATATTTTATAAATGTATGAGTGCATTCTTTTGGTTCATATTGAGCGTTTAAGGTTATGTCGCTTTCAAACTGACCGATTGGATTTTTGTCGTATCCACCATTTACAGATTTTTTTAAATCATAGCCTCTATCTATATCTACAAAAATAATGTGATAATAGTCCGCGCTTAAATCAACTTCATCAAATTTTGAAACATAGAATTTTCTTTGATTTACAACACTGTTAAAATCATGTGATCTAAGTTTGCCACGGTTTCCTGCGTTAATTGTAGCTGTGATAAACCCTTCAGGCTTACTATTGAATTCTTCTACCGGATAGTAATGCTCTTCATAATTTGTATTGTCTACATATACAACGGTGTCTTCAGTAGGTGCTATCCCATCTACTTTTTTTCCATCAACATAGTAGGAAATACGATTAAATCCAATCATACCAAGAGAATCCGCATGCAAATTAAAACTATAATATTCTCCCATATTTACAGTGAATGGACCTTTGCCTTGTCCTTCTGATCCTTCGATACCATATTCTAAATTTTTCGCATTCTCTGATGCTACAAAAGTTATTGTGCAGGTTTTTTGTCCTTCTTCAGCAAAAACATTTGCAGGAATCACTCCTAAAATCATTACGAATGCGAGAAATAAAGATAAAAATTTCTTCTTCACTTCGTCCTCCTTTATTTTCTTTTATTTATAATTGGTACTTTAATCCCTTACATGTACCTAATTAAATTCTATATATATATATATATATA
>CABTWG010000006.1 GCA_902488455.1 uncultured Peptoniphilus sp. | reverse complement strand
GAAATCGTAACTCATGAAGATTGTCATGCTTTCCAAGTTTTCAGCTCAAGTAATATGATTATTTCTAACAACCAGAAGCCGGCATACGAAGCTTGTGAAATCCACTCAATGTCAATGGAATTTATCACCTGGCCTTGGATGGAACTATTCTTTGGAGACGCTGTAGATAGATTTAAATATTCACATCTATCTGGAGCTATCGAATTCTTACCATATGGAGTAACTATAGACGAATTCCAACACTTCGTTTATGAAAACCCTGAAGCTACTCCAGAAGAAAGAAAGAAGAAATACCACGAAATAGAAATGAAGTACAGACCAAACGTTGACTATGCTGACAATGAATTCCTAAAGAAAGGAACATTCTGGTATAGACAAGGTCACGTATTCAACACTCCTTTCTACTATATCGACTACACTCTTGCACAAGTTTGCGCATTCCAATTCTTGATCAAATCTCTTGAAGATAGAGAAAAGGCATTCGATGAATACCTAACTCTATGTAAAGCAGGTGGATCTGAATCATTCTTCGGTCTAATGAAGATTGGTAAACTTGAAAACCCAATGGTAGAAGGAACTCTTGAAAAGATTATTCCAAAACTAGAAGAAATTTTGGATTCAATCAAGTTCTAAATTGTAAAAATTTTATAAAGGAGGCTTCGGCTTCCTTTTTTTGTGTTCAATAGTTATTTTTCGGGTATTATTAAAATAAGATTTTTAAATAAGTTAATAAATTTGAATTAATAAAATGATTTGAGGTGAATTATGAAAAGTTTAAAGAAAGAAACAATTATTTCAGTATTAGTTTTTATAATTGGAATTGTACTTCTATTTATATTCGTTGAGCCGGAAACTGCAAATAAAATGATCAGTGATTTCTTCGAAGGAAAGACTGACATACTTGCTCCAGACGGAAGGGTAACAGCTCTTGGGCTTTTAAGGAACAATGTTAACGCATCTTTAGTTATGTTCTTAACTGGTCTTATACCATTTATATTCTTCCCACTGATTGGAATGTTTGTAAATGGTGCGATAATCGGAGCTCTATTCAAACTATTCTATGCAAATGGAGTTAATATTTTAGCTCTATTTATAAGAGGGATCCTTCCTCATGGAATATTTGAAATCCCAGCTCTTATAATTTCAGCTGCTATGGGTGTTAAACTCTGCTCGACTGTCATTGGAAAGATCAGAAAAAAAGATGTGAGCATAGGAGAAACTTTAAAAGAGCTTGGATTTAAGTTTGTAACTGTGGTAGTTCCACTACTAATAGTGGCAGCTCTTGTGGAAGCATATATAACTCCAGTGTTACTTGGCGGAATGGTTCCAACTCTACAATAATTTAAGTGTCGATTAAAATCTAAATTAAAAAAAGTGGCTCATGCCACTTTATTTTTTTGCAATAATATAAAATTTTAAATTTCTCCATCTTCGTCGAGGCTTAGACCTTCTTCTTCGCTGTCTATTTCGTACCTCCACACAACTTTTCCTTGAAGGACATTTGGATCCCAATATCTATAGTCGATTATATCTCCTTCAACTAAACTGAATTTTTCTACATCGTAATCAGAAAGAGTTATGACAAGTGGAAGATTTTCTTTGTAGGTAGAATCTATATATAATGTATTTAAAATCTTATCGTTTTTTACTTCTGCGTACTTTACTTCTCTTCTATTAGTTTCTTCAGGTTCTTCTAGTTTTTCAACTATTTCATAGCGATACTTCACCCTGCCTGGTTGGAAATTATATTGAAAGATTGGGCTTGCTTTGATCCAGTCACCTTCATCTAGTTCATTTATTCGAATGAATTTTTCTGGAACATACACGCCGAAATCTTCTATCTCTCCTCCTTGAAGTTTAAGTCTAAGCTTTCCTAGACATTCATTGGTGGATCTGTTGTGGTAGCTTATTTTTCTATTTTCTGCTTCCAAACTCTCGATAGATTCTTCTTCGTAGTAAGATTTATATATTTCTTCATCTGAAAGAACTGGAAGTTCGTTGATATTTTCTATAAGCATTACATATTTCTCCACTTTGTTTAAAATTTCGTCATAATTATCATAGTTTATCTTCTCAACAAGGCTTACTAAATCTTCTCTAATTTCATTTAAAATATTATTCTTATCCATAGCTTCTCCTTTTTTATTTATCGATAATCTTTTCTTCATTTTATCATATATTTATGTAAATATTTAATAATATTTAAGATTTAGTTTTGCTAATTAAAAAAAGCCGAACTAATCGGCTTCTTCATGATATTCTAAAAGATCTTTTATTATCATCCACATTTCATCCACCATATTTTTGTCTACTGATGAATATGGAATTATATAGTCGGTGTTTTCAATCTTTAAAACTTTTGCAATGTTTTTTATTTGATTTAATGCTTTGGACTTAGACATCTTATCAGATTTTGTAGCTACGACTATTCCCGAAAAGCCTGCCTCTTTTATAAATCTAAACATCTCTTTGTCTTGTGCAGTTGGATCATGTCTAATATCTACAAGGAGGAATACTTCTTTTAAATTCTCCCTCGATTCTAAATATTCATTAATGATCTTAGCCCAGGAAGATTTTTCTTCTTTGGATACTTTTGCATATCCATATCCAGGAAGGTCCACAAGCCTTAGCTTTTCATCAATGTTATAAAAATTGATGGTTCTAGTCTTGCCAGGGCTTGAGCTGGTTCTTGCAAGATTTTTCCTTCCGAGCATGGAATTTATAAATGAGCTCTTGCCCACATTACTTTTTCCTGCAAAGGCTATCTCCATGAGATTTTCATCTGGATATGTGTCTCTATGAACAGAAACATTTTCTAATTTTGCGTTGTTTAGATTCATTTTTGCTCCAATGCTATTTCGATTACTTTTTCTGCATCGCTTACAGGGATAATTTCAAGGAGATTCTTTACATTATCCTCTATTTCATTTAGATCTCTTATATTTTCTTTTGGAATTATAACAGTTTTAACGCCCATTCTCTGTGCTGCTAAGAGTTTTTCTTTTAGCCCACCTATTGGAAGGACTCTTCCCTGTAGGGTTATCTCTCCTGTCATTGCAACGTCTCTTCTCACCGGTCTCTTCGTAAGTGCAGATACAAGAGCTGTGGTCATTGTAACTCCTGCAGATGGTCCATCCTTTGGAACTGCCCCTTCTGGAACATGGATGTGAATGTCATTTTTCTGTCTGAAGTCTTCTTTGATACCAAATTTCTCTGCATTTGCTGCTATATATGAAACTGCAGCCGTTGCAGATTCTTTCATCACATTTCCAAGTGAACCTGTAAGGGTTAGATTTCCTTTACCTTTCATGACTGTTGCTTCAATGGTCAAGGTGGTGCCTCCCACTGCAGTCCAGGCAAGTCCATTTACAACTCCAACTTGATTTTCCTTATTTACCAAATCAAATAAAAATATCTTTTCTCCAAGGAATTTATTTAAATTTCTCTTGGTTATTGAGATTTTTTCTTTTTCTCCTTCTACAATCATCATTGCAGCTTTTCTAATAATTTTGGAAATATTTTGTTCAAGAGTTCTTACTCCTGCTTCCCTTGTGTAGTAGGAAATTATATCTTCAATCGCTCCGTCGGAGATGGTTATATCTTCTTCACTTAGTCCACTTTCTTTAAGTTGCCTTGGAACCAGGTATCTTCTAGCGATGTTGAATTTTTCATTTGGAGTATAACCTTCAAGGTTTATGATTTCCATTCTATCGAGAAGTGGTCCAGGAATTGTAGAGGTGGTATTAGCTGTAGTTACAAAGAAAACTTCTGATAGGTCAAATGGAAGCTCCATATAGTGATCTGTAAAAGTTTTATTTTGTACTGGATCTAGTACTTCTAAAAGTCCTGATGCTGGATCTCCTCTGTAATTGTTGCCCACTTTGTCTATTTCATCCATAAGAAAAACTGGATTTTTCTGTTTGGCTTCCTTCATAAGACTTATAACTCTACCAGGCATCGCGCCTATATAGGTTCTTCTATGTCCTCTGATCTCTGCTTCGTCTGTCACTCCTCCGAGGCTCATCCTTACAAAGTTCTTATCAAGTGCATGGGCAATTGAACTTGCGATAGAAGTCTTTCCAACTCCTGGTGGTCCTACTAAACATAGGATCGGACCCTTAGCGGCTTTATTTAATTTTCTAACTGCTATAAATTCTAGAATTCTCTCTTTTACTTTTTTAAGTCCGTAATGTTCTTTGTCCAAGATCTTTCTAGCGTTTTTAATATCTATATTTTCTTCTGCACTCTCTGTCCATGGAAGATCCATTATCCAGTCAAGGTAATTTAAAATCACTGCATATTCTGGAGATTGAACAGATATTGTGCTTAGTTTTTCTATTTCTTTCTTGGCTCTTGCTCTTATTTCTTCTGGAAGATTTTTATCTTCTAGTTTTTTAGAATATTCGTCTGATTCTTTCTCTTCGCCTAGCTCTTTCTTTATGACTTCAAGTTGCTCTTTTAGGTAGTATTCCTTTTGCATCTTGTCTAGTTGAGATTTAACCCTTGTGTCGATTTCTCTTTCTATCTTTAAAAGTTCGACTTCTTTTGAAAATATTTCATGGAATATCTCAAGTCTTTGTTCGATATCTTCTGTTTCCAATATTTTTTGAGCGTTCTCAACTGATAGTTCAATATAGCAACAAGCTGTATCCATCATGGTCGCTGGCGTATCTTTATTTATTAGAGATTCAAGCATGCCTGGAAGCATCTTTTGATCCATTTCAGAATATTCTTCAATATCTTTTTCTGCAAGTCTAGTTAAAGCTTCTATATTTGAATTCATTTCTATTTCTTCTGTCTCAAGTATTTCCACTTCAACTTCTGTATATTTATCTTTTTCTTCTGAAGATAGTATTCTTCCCCTAGTTTCCCCTTCGATTAGTATTCTAACTATTCCTCCAGGGATTTTTAAAATTTGTTTTATGCTGGCTACGGCGCCCACTGTGTAGATTTCGTCCATTGTAGGATCTTCTATATCTTCGTCTTTTTGTGAAACTAGAAATATTTTAGAATCTCTTATTTCAGACTCTTCGATAGCTCCTATGGTTCTATCTCTTCCACAGTCAAAATGGGTTACCATGCCTGGAAAAACAACGATTCCTCTAAGAGGAATCATCGGCATTTTTTCTATATTCATTTAATCACCAAAGTTATTTCTTCTTAATTATTTTTACTGGTTCTTTTCCTTCTACTGATTCTTTGGTAATGATCACTTCTTCTATATCGTCACTGGATGGAATTTCAAACATTATATCCATCATCGTATCTTCTATTACTCCACGAAGTCCTCTTGCTCCAGATTTCTTCTTGATTGCCATTTCTGCTATATATTTTAGAGCTTCTTCTTCAAATGTGAGTTCTACTCCGTCATATTTAAGTAGCTCTTTGTACTGCTTTACAAGGGCGTTTTTTGGAGTTTTTAAAATTTCTACTAATGCTTCTTCATCAAGCTCTTCAAGTGTTACAGTAACTGGAAGTCTTCCTATAAGTTCTGGTATAAGTCCAAACTTAATTAGATCTTCTGTGTGAAGGTTAGATAGTATATTTTTATCTCTTTCACCACTGGAGATCACTGTTTGACCAAATCCTATTGAATTCTTGCCAACTCTGTGTTCGATTATTGGAGCTAGTCCGTCAAAGGCTCCTCCACAGATAAATAGTACATTTTCTGTGTTAAATTGAATGAACTCTTGGGAAGGATGTTTTCTTCCTCCTTGTGGAGGCACATTCGCAATAGTTCCTTCTATTATTTTAAGAAGTGCCTGTTGTACTCCTTCGCCGCTAACGTCTCTTGTTATTGAAACATTTTCAGATTTTCTAGCGATTTTATCTATTTCATCGATATAGATGATGCCCATTTCCGCTTTTTCTAAATCGTAATCTGCAGCTTGTATAAGTTTTAGTAGAATATTCTCTACGTCTTCTCCGACATAACCCGCTTCTGTAAGCGATGTCGCATCAGCTATGGCAAATGGTACATTTATAATCTTTGCCAAAGTCTGTGCAAGAAGTGTCTTACCTGAACCTGTAGGTCCTATCATAAGAATATTGCTCTTTTGTAATTCAACTTCTGATGAGGTGTGGTGAATCCTTTTGTAATGGTTATATACAGCAACAGCCAAGGATTTCTTGGCTGCTTCTTGTTTTATAACATATGAATCCAACACTTCTTTAATTTCTTTTGGTGTCTTAAGTTCAAGTTCAAAGTTTGAATCCTCATTGTCTTTTAGCTCTTCCTCAAGTATGCTTTCGCAAAGATCTACACATTCATTGCAAATATAAGCATCTGGTCCAGCTATAAGTCTTTTAACTTGGTCAGAAGTTTTGCCACAAAAAGAGCATTTTATTTTATCATCTGACATTTTAATCTCTTTCTCTTATTACATTATCTATTAGACCGTACTTCTTAGCTTCATCAGCGCTTAGGAAGTAGTCTCTGTCTGTATCGTGTTCTATTTTTTCTAAAGGTTGTCCCGTTTCTTCAGCAAGTATCTTATTTATTCTCTGTCTAATTTCTATTATCTTTTCTGCGTGAATCATGATATCTGAAGCTTGTCCTTGAGCTCCTCCAAGTGGTTGGTGAATCATGATTTCAGAGTTTGGTAGTGCAAATCTCTTGCCTTTTTTACCTGCCGCAAGGAGGAATGCTCCCATAGATGCAGCCATTCCTATACATATGGTAGAAACGTCTGGCTTTATATAATTCATAGTGTCAAAAATAGCAAATCCTGCACTTACTGAACCACCTGGTGAATTGATATATATTTGGATATCTTTGTTTGGATCTTCAGACTCTAAAAATAAAAGTTGCGCAACTACTAAGTCGGCAGTCACATTATTTATCTCTCCTGAAATAAATATTATTCTTTCTTTTAAAAGCCTTGAATAAATATCATATGCTCTTTCGCCACGGTTTGTCATCTCAATGACGGTAGGTACTAATGCCATATTATCACTTCTTTCTATTATTAGTCTTCTTAATTAGTCTTCCTTATTTTCTTCAGTTTCTTTTTCTTCTTTTTCTTCTTTTTTCTCTACAAATTTGTTTTCGTTTACTAGAACATCAAGAGCACGTCTAGCTTTTAAATCATCTTCAACTGCTGCCTTGTTAGTTTCAAGCATCATCTTCTTCATGTCTTCTCTTTTTTCCTCGTCATCTTTGAAGTATTCGCCTAGAACTCTATCTATTTCAGCTTCGATTTCTTCATCTGTAACTTCAATATTTTCTAGTTCGATTATTTTATCAAGGATAAGTCTATTTAAAATAACAGCTTCAGCTTGTCCTTTTTGTCCTTCTCTAAATGTCTTTATATCAGTTCCTAACATTTGTAGGTATTGTTCAATAGTAAGTCCTTGTCCTTGCATGCTTTGGTTGTAGTTTTGGATGATTCTATCAAGCTCATCTTCAACCATTCTTTCTGGTATATCTACTTCTACTTCTTCAGCAATCTTTCTAAGAACATTTCCTTCTCTATCTATTCTAGTTCTTTCTTCAGCTTCTTTTTCAAGTTTCTTTCTAAGGTCAGCTTTATATTCATCAACTGTGTCGAATTCAGAAATATCTTTAATAAATTCATCGTCGATTTCTGGAAGTTCTTCTACTGTTATAGAGTTAAGTTTAGTTTTGAATGTAGCTTCTTTTCCTTGGAATTCTTCTGCATGATAGTCTTCTGGGAATTTTGTAACTACATCGAACTCATCTCCGATATTCTTTCCGATGATTTGTTCTTCAAATCCTGGAATAAATGTGCCTGATCCTAGTTCTAGATCTTGGTTTTCAGCTGTTCCACCTGGGAATGCTTCTCCGTCTATAAATCCTTCGAAGTTGATGTTTACTTTGTCATGTTCTTCTGCAGCTCTATCATCGATATTAACTGCTCTTGCATTCATCTTTTGTTGTCTTTTTAGATCGTCTTCTAGCATTTCGTCTGTAACTTCATGCTTAGCGTCTTCAACTTCTAGGCCTTTATATTTTTTAATTTCGATTTCAGGTTTTACAAATACTGAGAAATGTACTACCACATCTGCATCTGAAGATACATCTTCATCGAAGTCAACATCTGGTTGGTCCACTACTTCAAGATTAAGTTCTTTTATAGCTTCTTCATAGTATTTTGGAAGAAGTTCGTTTATTGCGTCTTCTAAGAAAATTCCCTTTCCATACACGTTTTCGATGATCATCTTAGGTGCATGTCCTTTTCTAAATCCTGGGATTTGTACATTCTTCTTTAATTTGTTATAAGCTGTGACTTCAGCCTTTTTTACTTCTTCTTTTGGAAGTGTTATATCAAAAAATACTTTATTGTTTTCCTTTTTTAAAATTTCGGTCATATTTTCCTCCTAGTATATTCTTACCACTATTTATTTTCGTTTAATCCTTTTATAATAAGTCCTACTTCTTCTTCAGTTAGAGTGACTCCCTTGCCCATCATTTTGTGATCAGGAGACCATTCTCTAATATCGTACTTGGCAGGCCTTTCGTTCCAGCTCACTAGATTAAATTCCTTCGTCCAGCCTTTTGCATTTTCAGAAAGAACCGCTATATTTTTAACTATTTCAAACTTAAAATCCGCCATTTTATTCTCCTATAATGATTCTAATAAATTTTCTAAAACATCTTCAATTCCGCTTTCTTTGATCATTTCTTCAGTCACTCTGTCTATAGCTTCTTTTGAAGTCATCTCTATATTTTCTCTATTATCTCTTCTTGAAAATTCAACTATTGAATCTTTTGCCTTCTTGCCAACGGTAATTCTAAGTGGAATTCCAATTAAATCTCTGTCGTTAAATTTAACTCCAGCTCCTACATTTCTATCGTCAAGAAGAACTTCGTATCCCATATTAACAAAGGCTGCATGAAGTTTTTCTCCAAGCTCAAGTTGTTCTTCTTTCTTAGGATTCATAACAGTTATTATTACTTGATAAGGAGCAATAGCCATTGGCCAAACAATTCCGTAATCATCATGATACTGTTCAACTACAGCACTTACAGATCTTGTAACTCCAATTCCATAAGAACCCATTACAAAGTACTGACTCTTTCCATTTTCATCTAAAAATGTAGCGTTTAGAGTTTCTGAGTACTTGGTTCCAAGTTGGAAAATATTTCCTACTTCTATTCCGCGACGAGTCTTGTATACTTCGTCTGTGCCAGGAATCTTGTCCCCTTCAACTGCCATTAGTAGATCTTCCACTACTTCTCCAGTGAAATCTCTTTCATAGCAAACATTTTTAATATGGTAGTCTTTTTTATTGGCACCTACTACAAGGTTATTTATCTTTGTAATAGAACTATCTACTATTAATCTTACATCTTCATTTAGTCCAATAGGTCCAGTGTATCCTGGATGTGAACCTATTTTTACAATTTCTTCATCGTTCATAAACTCGATTTCATGTTCTGGTACTCCAAGGTATGAAATAAGTTTTGCCATGTTAAGTTCTCTATCTCCCGGAACTAAAACTATTACAGGTTTTCCTTCAATAGTAAGGTCTATTGCCTTTGCGCATCTCTTTTCTTCTATATTTAAAAATTCTGCCAAATCTGCAATGGTCTTAGCACCAATAGTTTCAACTTCTTCTTTTTCTAAAGGCTCGCTTGTATCTACAAAATCATAGTGAACAGGAGCTTTTTCTTCTGTATAGGCTATGTCGCTTTTTTCAGAATAGAATATGATTCCTTCACCTGTTTCGGAAAGAGCAATGAACTCATGAGATTTATGTCCTCCCATAGCTCCGTTATCTCCTTCTACAATTTTGTAATCAAGTGAAAGTCTATCAAAGACATTTTGGTATGCCTTGTAGTACATTTCATATGATTTTTTAAGGCCTTCTTCATCTCTATCGAATGAATAAGCGTCCTTCATCAAGAATTCTCTTGCACGATTTATACCAAATCTTGGTCTTTTTTCGTCACGATATTTTGTCTGTATTTGATAAATGTTAAGTGGTAGTTGTTTATATGAACTTACTTCATCTTTAACAAGTGTTGTGAAGTATTCTTCAGCAGTAGGTCCAAGACAGAAGTCTCTTCCATTTCTATCTACTAATTTAAACATTTCCGGTCCGAACTTGTCCCATCTGCCTGAATCTTCCCAGATTTCTGCAGGTTGAATGGCACTCATAAGTATCTCTTGAGAACCAGCTCTATCCATTTCTTCTCTAACAATCTGTTCAATTTTTCTTATAACTCTGTAACCAAGTGGCAGGTATGAGTAAATGCCAGTGGTGGATCTTCTAATCATAGCTGCTCTTAAAAGAAGCTTGTGGGATTCCACTTCAGCATCTGTTGGTACCTCTCTTAAAGTAGGCATGTAAAGCTTTGTTAGTCTCATAATTCCTCCATCTTTTTATAATCAACTATGATTATATTATTATAGCTTAAAACTTGCAAGTGTTATCTCAAAGTCTTGAGATATTGTTTCGTTTTTTCATCTATTTTTCTAGAGTCTACGCATTTCGATATGGTTTTTAAATGAGTGAACTTGTCTAATTTTTTATTTTCTAAATATTTTATAGCGTCGTCGTATCTCTTTACCATAGCCTCTTGAAAAAACCACGCCCTCATCATGTTGACATAGTACTCATCTGAATTAATCTCTGCCACCATCTCTAGAATTTCTCGATTATAAAAATCATCGAGATAAATTTTCATAAGTATAAATATTCCGTACCTTTTAAAAAATGTAGCCTCGTTTGAAATTAGTTTCTTTACAAATAAAAGTAAATCTTCTCCATCTTCTAATTTTTTAAAAACTTTTGGTATTCCTACGTCACACACTTGCCAATTATCAACGAAGGGCAAAAACTCAGATAACATTTTTTTCGCCTTATTATAATCATTTTCTTCAGATATTATTATCATGTGCATAATATTTTCTTCATGCCAATCGTGAGGAAGGTTGTTTAAAAATAACTTCTTCTCATCTTCATTCATTTCTTTTACAATTTTTCTAATGATTGGTACTCTTACTCCCAAAACATTCTCTACTCCAGGAATGAGTCTTGAGTTGAACTCTCTGTAGCTTTTATCTATATACTTTTCTAAATTCATTTTATCTCCTTTTTTATATCACTGGAAAAACTATTCTCTTTATAATTGTGCTTCAATTATATTTTAAATTATATGAATAATAAATATCCCTTATACTTCTTTATATGAATAATTTTACAACTTACCAAAAAATAAACCCCTACATTCTTATTTCGAATTTAGGGGTTTATTTCAAAACTTATTTTTTATTTTGTTTATATAACTTATTTACTCTCTCCATATCCACTTCATCTTCTCCAAGAAAATCTCCCGTATTTATATCGTATTTTAAATTAACATTACGCACTTTTTCTGAATTTAATGTAAGTGTACCTCCATCTGAACTAACAGTAAAATCACAAGCATATCCAAATGGCATATATAAAATATTTCCGTCTATAAAAGGTTTTGCTTCTATTATATCTTCAGGGTTTATTAGATAATGACCCAAAACTCCTGGTGGTTGAAAATTTCTATAGTTTTTAAAATATTTACTCCTAATTTCTTCTCCTAAATTAAGTTCAAAAGATTCATTAGAAATTATAATACTATAATCAGATAATGGTTCTTGCGAAGTATATGATATGTGTACTCCTTCAATATCTATTTCTTCCATGCCAGCAGATGGAAATGACATATGGCGTGTGTTTGCTCTCATTACAAGGCCATCTCTATGATTAAAGCTAACACTATAATCTAATTCATCATGAAATATGCTCCATGTCATAGGCAAGTAAGTGATATCTCTAAATACAAGGAATGGATATTTTTTTAATTCTTTTTTGTTAATTTTCTTTCCATTTATTACTACATCAAAAGGAATCGTTTTAACTAAGTACGATTTTTTATTTTCCTTTTCATAATAATATGGCTTTATCTTTATATTGCCAAATCCTGCACCTCTATCAAGATATAAAGTTCTCTCTGCATTATCCCATTTTATTAAAATGCCTAAAGACATAGCATTATCATATGTCATTGGAAAATAGGTTATACCATTATATGCAAGGGGTGGATACTTATTTTTTTCCTTTATCATAAGTGTATCATTGATATTTACAGGATATTTCGGAATAGTTGCATTAATCTCTTTTGCTTCTACATTGATATTTAAAAATAGAAGTAAAAATAAAAGTGAAATGATTCTTTTAAACATAAATCCTCCTATCTTAGATTTATATCAACATAATCAGTGTTGCCACTATGTTGATACTTCGTAAAATAGCGAGAGCGCTGAATTCTAATATCTTTAAAAATACCGTTTACTATTGTTAATTTTCGTTTCAAAAATATAACTTTTCTTAAAATTACAAGTAGTACCAGTATAAAATTGTGATACTAAAATTTAAATTTAGATAAAAAGGTATAAGAAAAGATGCTACTTTAGCGTCTTTAATTTACTTTTAATTCTTCTGTATCAAATTCTATCTTAGGCGGTTTATTTTCTTCTTTAGAAATAATATCTTTTACCTTCATAAGTCTTGTTATGTTTGCCCTTTCGTTTTCATCCAGCTTCTGTCTTATAAACTTAATCGTTTCTTCAAGGTCTGGTATGGTTCTATATTCAAGAGCGTTTACTCTTCTTCTCGTCTTTTCGATTTCATCTGCCATTAGTTGTGCAGATTTTTCTACTTGGGCAAGTTCTAGAAGTTTTGACATTACTCTATTTAACTTTTCTACAGCCATATCTAAGTCTGCTGTAGTTTCAGTAAATCCGTATGGATAAATAGATCCGCCTTCTGTAAGTTTTTTAATTTCAAACTCCATTATTGGGATTTCTACACTCATTACGTTTTTCTTTGTAATATCTACAAAGGTTTCTTGAGTTGGCATAGATACTGCTTCTTTTAGCATCTCTGGACTCATAAGAGCTGAAGCTAGTAGAAAGTCTTTAAATGATTTTGAAAGTTCTTCTTCTACTTCTTCTCTTAGAGTCTTGTTATGCCTTACAGTTTCTATAAATCTTCTCATGAGCTCATCTTGTTTATCTTTTAGAAGTTTGTGCCCACGGGTGGAAGTTTCAAGTCTGGTCTTAAGTGCAGATAGGTTCATCCTCGTAGGAGTTACTTTAAGAAGTGCCATCTAATCACCTATTTCCGTCTAGATATTTATCAAGAAGTGCGTCCTTAATTCTCTTAAGTTCTGTTCTTGGTATGATCTTTAGAAGATCCCATCCAAGATCTAGAGTTTCTTCTATACTTCTATTTGTATAGTAACCTTGGTTTACATATCTTGCTTCGAATTCATCTGAGAATTTTGCAAATGCTCTATCTGCTGTTGATAGCGCCGTTTCACCTAGGATTACTGATAGTTCTTTTGCATCCTTACCTGAAGTGTATGCTGCGTAGATTTGGTTCATGGTATCTGCGTGGTCTTCTCTAGTCTTGCCTTCTCCAATACCTTTATCTTTTAGTCTTGATAGTGAAGGAATTGCGTTTATAGGTGGTTCAATTCCTTGTTTATAAAGATCTCTTGAAAGGATGATTTGTCCTTCTGTTATATATCCTGTTAAGTCTGGGATTGGATGAGTTATATCATCTTCAGGCATGGTTAGTATAGGAATTTGTGTGATTGATCCGTCACGTCCCTTTATTCTTCCTGCTCTTTCATAGATTGTTGAAAGGTCAGTGTATAGATATCCTGGGTAACCACGTCTTCCTGGTACTTCCTTTCTAGCTGCTGATACTTCACGAAGAGCTTCTGCATAGTTGGTCATGTCTGTCATGATAACTAGTACGTGCATTCCCATTTCAAATGCTAGATATTCTGCACAGGTTAGAGCCATCTTAGGTGTTGCAAGTCTTTCGATTGCAGGGTCGTCTGCAAGGTTCATAAATAGAACGGCTCTGTCGATTGCTCCTGTTTCTGTGAAGTCATCTATAAAGAATTGTGCTTCTTCAAATGTGATTCCCATTGCAGCAAATACTACCGCGAACTTATCGTTGGTTCCAAGTACTCTTGCTTGTCTTGCTATCTGTGCAGCTACGTTGTTGTGAGGAAGTCCTGCTCCTGAGAATATAGGAAGCTTTTGTCCTCTTACCAATGTATTAAGTCCATCTATGGTTGAAATACCTGTTTGAATAAATTCTGATGGGTAGTCACGGCTCGCTGGGTTTATAGCTGATCCGTTAATGTCTAGTTTCATCTTTGGCATAATCTTTGGTCCGTTATCAATAGGTTGTCCAAGTCCGTCAAAGATTCTACCGATCATGTCAGGAGATACTCCAAGTTCAAGAGGTTTTCCTAAGAATCTTACCTTTGTTTCTGGTAGGTTTATTCCTTGAGAACCTTCGAAAATTTGAACCATTGCCTTGTCGCCATTTACTTCGATTACACGGCCTCTTCTTCTTTCGCCGGTTTGAAGCTCAATGTCAACAAGTTCTTCGTAGGTTACCCCTTCTACTCCTTCTACGGTCATAAGAGGTCCTACTACTGCTGTTACTGATTTATATTCTTTAAGCATTTATAGATCCTCCTTTTTTAAGTCCTTCAAGTTCTTCTTTAACTTCTTCAAATATAGTATCGAATTCTGCTAAATTTGTTTCTTCAATATTCTTAGATCTTGCAATTTTTTCTCTAACTGGTAGATCTTCTATTTCAGATAGATAAGCTCCATGTTTTAGAGCGTCTTTTGCACTGTGATAAAATCCTAGAATTAATTTCATCATTAGATCTTGTTTTTTCAATGAGCAATAAGTGTCTACGTCGTGGAAAGCATTTTGTTGAAGGAAGTCTTCTCTTAAAGACTTGGTAACTTCAAGTTTAAGTTGATCTTCTTCAGATAGTGAGTCACGACCAACTAGTCTTACGATTTCTTGTAATGCACTTTCTTCTTGTAGAAGTCCCATTGCTTCACGTCTATTCTTTGAAAATTCTGGGCTTACTTCATGGTCAATATATTTATCAATCTTGTCTTGATATAGTGAATATGAATCTAGCCAGTTAATAGCTGGGAAGTGTCTCTTGTATGAAAGGTCATAGTCAAGCTTCCAGAATACTTTTACGATTCTAAGAGTTGCTTGAGATACTGGTTCTGAAATATCTCCACCTGGAGGGCTTACTGCACCTATTGCTGTAAGAGCTCCTTCTCTTCCATCGTGACCGTTACATACTACTCTTCCTGCTCTTTCATAGAAATCTGCAACCCTTGATGCAAGGTATGCTGGATAACCTTCGTCACCAGGCATTTCTTCAAGACGACCACTCATTTCACGAAGGGCTTCTGCCCATCTTGATGTAGAGTCAGCCATCATCGCTACAGAATATCCCATATCTCTATAGTATTCAGAAATTGTTATTCCTGTGTATATAGATGCTTCTCTCGCTGCTACCGGCATGTTTGAAGTGTTTGCTATAAGAACGGTTCTCTTCATGATAGATTCTCCAGTTTTTGCGTCAATTAGCTCAGGAAATTCCATCATTACGTCTGTCATTTCGTTTCCACGTTCTCCGCAGCCTACGTATACAACTATTTCAGCGTCTGCCCATTTAGCAAGCTGATGTTGAACTACTGTCTTACCAGATCCGAATGGTCCTGGGATCGCTGCTGTTCCTCCTTTGGTAACTGGGAAGAATGTATCTATAACTCTCTGACCTGTTACTAGAGGAGTCTTAGGGTCGATCTTCTTCTTATAAGGTCTTCCTCGTCTAACTGGCCATTTTTGAATCATGGTTAAATCTTTTTTGCCATCTTTTGTTTCAATGGTTGCGATTACAGAATCAACTGTAAAGCTTCCACTCTTTATGTCAACTAATTTTCCTTTAACTCCGTTTGGAACCATGATAAGGTGTTTTACTACTACTGTTTCTTGAACAGTACCTAACACATCTCCACTTTCAAGTTCGTCCCCAACTTTTGCAACTGGTACAAAGTCCCATTTCTTTTCTCTATTTAGAGAATGTACTTCTGAGCCTCTAAGTAGGAAGTCTCCAGCTTGGTCTTTAAGTGCAACAAGTGGTCTTTGAATACCATCGAACATGGTTTCTAAAAGGCCTGGTCCAAGTTCCACAGAAAGAGGAGAGCCTGTTGTTACTACTTCATCTCCTACACCGATACCAGTCGTTTCTTCGTATACCTGGATAGAAGCGTCTCCGCCTCTCATCTCGATTATTTCTCCAATTATTTTATTTTTTGAAACTTCAACAACGTCGTAAACATTGGCATTTTCCATGCCAGTCGCTACAACAAGAGGTCCGGATACTTTAATTACACGTCCTGATTTCAATAAAGTTCCTCCTTCTTACAATATATTAGAACCTACTGCCTTTTCAACATTTTCACTTATTTTGTTCATACCAATATTTAAAGTTCCCTTATTGGATGGAATAAGTATAACAGCAGGAATTATTTTGTTATTATATCTTTCTATCGTTTCTTCTATCTTATCTGCTAGCTCTTCAGTTACAAAGATTACGCCGTAACCTTCATTTGCAAGTGAGTCTATAGCTTCTCTTGCATCATCTTTTTCATAAGCAACCCTAACGTCTATTCCGAGGGCTTTGAAAGCTAGTACAGAATCTTTATCTCCTACAACTGCAATCTTATACATAGGTTTCACGCAACCTTTCTCTTATAAACTCTGAAGAAAGACCGTTTAACTTAGATATTAGAATTATTCTTAGATTTCTAGTCTCTATTTCATTGGAAAGAGCATAGGCAAATACTACCTCTGGTCCAAATATTATCTGTTTAACATCCTTTATAAGCTCTACAAAGTAGTCGTCCATCAATTTTTCAAATATTGATAGAGAATGGGTCTTCTTGTAGTCTTCGATGCCTTGTTTTAGATATTTATAGACCCTTGAGCTCTTTATAAATGATGAATTTTCATCAAATTCTTTTCCAAGATTTAGTACCAAATCCTTGGTTTCTATATTTCCACCTTCTATTAAAACATGGTTTAAAAACTCTCCAGTTCTATTTTGGTTTCTACATCTAATAAAGGTTTTAATATTTGTAAAGTCGATCAAATCCTCTACATATCTTATAAATAGCTCAACTTCAGATTCTTTTGCGAGCTCTTTTAGATGTTTGTAGTACATATTATCTAAGTAAATATCGATTTCTTGAGGGTCCTTGGTCTTGTCATATATAGCTATCGCTTCTCTTACCTCTTCATAGATATTTTCATCGGATTTAAGTCTTTTTTCATCCTTAATATCTTCTTTTAAGCCATCGATATTTAAATTTCTAACTTTAAGGTACATATCGCTATAGTCTTCATCTTGTACATACTCCTTAACCACCACTTTTAAATTGTGGTAGAGATACTTAAGAGTCACTAGATCTATAGGTGTACTGTCTGGACTTATGCTATATAACTCTTTGTAGAAAGCTTCATTTCTTTCAGATAGAGCTATTTCATAATCCTCAGGTCTTTTAAGACTGTTGATGTAGGTTTGATAATCAGAATCTAGAAGAAATCTAAGTGTTTCTTCAAGACTTGCTGCATCTATAATTCTATTTAAGTAGCTTTTGTTTAGTAGCTTCTTTTCTCTTACTCTTATAGTTGCAGAAGCTTGGATATATGATTCTCTTTTCATAACAACCTAACTTTCAAATAATTTATTCATAATCTCAATAGTAAGATCATCTCTTATAGATTCAACTACTCCGTCAAAATCGTTGTTGTAGTACATATTTTCTGCACGAACTGCAAAACCAGAGCTAATAGCTTCTTCATCAGATAGTTTTATATTTAAATTTTCTTTTTCAACTAGTTCTCTTTTATCTTCAGGAACTATGAGTAAAAGATCATCTTCTTCGAAGGAAGACAGAGCTTTTTTAAGAAAACTTATATATGTCTTGTCATCTAGGTTCTTTAGCTTGTACTTAACCATGTCTATTACACGGTCAACCACTTCTTGTTTTGCAGAAATAAGGTCATCCCTTACCTGTAGATTTTGTTTTGAGAGTTTTCTGTCAATTAGAGTCTTCGCATCTCTCTCTGAGTTTTCGATGATTTCTGCCTTCTTCTTTTCACCTTGAAGGATCTTATCTTCTACTATTTGTTCAGCAGAGACCTTTGCGTTTTCGATTATTTCTTCAGCTTTTAATTTTGCATCTTCGATAATCTTACTAGTTATATTATCTAAATTTGACAAAATCTCACTCCTTTATTAGATACGAGTCATCATAAGGAATGAAACAGCAAACGCGATAATAGCATACATCTCAACCATTACTGCGTAGATAATACCTTTTGCTTGTTGTTCTTCGTTTTTAGCAAGGATATTGATACCTGCAACTGCTACTCTTGCTTGGCAAATAGCTGAATGATATCCAACTAGTGCTACTGGAAGAGCTGCAGCGATTAAAAGAAGTCCGCTTTCAAAACTCATATCTGGAGTTAGTCTCATCATCATAAATAGTCCAATTACGAATCCGTATAGACCTTGAGTACCTGGAAGAAGTTGAAGTACAAGTGACTTACCAAACTTTTCTGGTTCTTCAATTACTACTCCAGCTGCAGCTTCCCCTGCCATTCCTACACCTTTTGCTGAACCTATACCACTTACAAATACTGCAATAGCTACTGCTATACCGCCTAGGATCATTCCACCATTAGTTATAAAAAATTCAGACATTTTATTCCTCCTTAATATTAAAGTATTCTGATTTTGCAATCATTTCTTTAAATGGCCTTCCGCCACCTTCGTAAAATTTATTAAACATTTCTACATATGTCAGTCTTGCTGTGTGAACATATGCAGATAGATATGAAAGAAAAGCATTGAATAGTTGGAAGATTACAAATATTATACTTCCAGCTATAATTCCAATTATTCCTCCACTAAAAAGCATTCTTACAATCATATTTACCGCTATAGCTATAAACGCTCCTGCAAGAGCAAGTGCCATAAGTCTTAAATATGAAACGAAATCACCAATATATGATGTGATTCCATAAGCTGAGTAAAGACCCCAGCCAAGTTTTGCACCTACTGAATCTTCGGTTCTTCCACCAGTTAGAACTATACCTATAAGTCCTAGGATAAGTGACCATTTACCGATATTTGTGATTGTAGAATTTAGTTTAAGTGCCATCGCTATTATAAATACGATAGCCCCTATAACAGCCATGTACCAAAATCCTACATCATAAACTGCATCTAAGAATTTCTTGTCTCTGATATTCATATATGCTTTGATTCCAAGTGCAAAGAACAAGTGGATACCTCCAAGTAGAAGTGACATTCCTATCATCAAGTAGTAGTCTTCACTTGGGTTAATAAGTGCTGGTAATTCCACTGCGTCTCCAAAGAATGACCCAAATATAAGTCCCCATATAATCGAACTTACAGATATATAGGAAATGAAACTTACCATTTTCTTGGTAGAGTCGTTAAGCTTCAAAACTTTTAATGCAAGCCTTGTAAGAATAAATACCAACAGACCATATCCAGCATCCCCTATCATTATTCCACTAAATATAAAGTAGAAAGGTGCAAATAGAGGTGTAGGGTCGATTTCTCCATACTGTGGCATGGAGTACATCTCTGTAAGCATTTCGAAGTTCTTAACTACCTTGTTGTTTTTAAGCTTAATAGGTACATTCTTATCTTCTACACTAGCTTCTTCGTAGGTCCAGTAGTAATCTCCACCAGTTACATCCTTAAGAAGCTCTTCTAACTCAGAAATACTTTCTGTAGGTACATAACCTTCGATGATATTTACTTTTTCTGTACTTACAAAATTGTTTTCTGCAATGAGCCTAATTCTCTTTTGTTTTAGATAGTCATGAAGCACTTTAAAACCTTCTAAATCAGAAGCAAAAGCTTTGATTTCTTTTTCTAACTCCTTAAGCTCATTTTCTTTTTCCCCTATTTTTTCTTTTAATAAAGAAATCTCTTCCCTTACATTTCCCTTAGTCTTTATATCAGTTTGAGAAAAAGTGTGAAGTCTTATAAGTTCAGTAATTTCTTCCTCAGTCTTTTCTTCATCAAGATAGATAACCATGGCATATGACATCTTATCTTTTAAGTCATATACAATTACATCTGCAAACTCAACATTTTTTACATCTTTTTTAAACTCTTCTAAAAACTTATCTGGGATATTTCCAGGAATTATCTTTACATCTTTAAATTTCTTTAATTCATCTATTCTTAGTTCTACATCTGACCAAGGTTCTAACTCAGAGACTCTAGTCTTCATATTTTCAATTTCTTGAAGAACTTTGTTCTTTCTATCATCAAGAGATTTTAAACTTGAAAACTTCTCTCTAAACGGAAATTCCCTAGCCTCTTTCTTTAACTCAGCCACCGTATAGGTTTTTTGACCTTCTTTTAGAGACTCAAGCATGCCAGGCTTTGTCTCATACTTTTCCAAAAGATCAATCGCCCATTTTGAGTTGGTGATGGTTTCATCGAGGCCAACCAGTTCTTGTGGAACAGGAACCTTGGACAAAAAGTCCTGATCTTCTTCTTTGACTTCAAGGTCATTGAAATTTACAAGATTTTGTCTTTGCAATGCCTTTAAAAGTTCATTGTTGTCTTTGGAGAGAATGAATAGATGAAATTTACTCATTTTAACTATTGCCATTACTCAACCTCTTTACTATAAGATCAGCTACATCTTCTAAGGCATCTCTATTTGTGTGCCTTATTTTTTCGCAAGCCTTTCTAGAATTTTTAATAATCGGCTCGGCTTCTTTCTCTGCATAAGATTTAGCCTCTTTCATAATCTCTGACCTTTTTTCATCTGCAGACTTAAGAATACTATTGTATTCATCGTTTGCCTTATCTTTGGCTTCTTTAATAATTTCATCCGCAGAAACTTTTGCTTCTTCAATTATACTCGAAGCTTTTTCTTCAGCAGACTTAACCTTACTAAGAGCATTATCTGTCACACCATCACCTCCATCTATTCTAAATCCTTATTGGAATTGAGATCTAATCAAAAGTATCTCATTATCATTATAACATTAAAGCGTATTAAATTCTAAACATTATTGTATTAAACTCTACAAATAATTTAAAAAAATTTGTAAAAAGGCTTAAGCTTAACGTTTGCAAGAAAATGTGCTTAACATGTACTTAATAAAAATTATTCTATTATATAATGATTATAAATTTTAGTATAAATCGAAAATATCTTATTTTTTTAGAAAATCATTTCCTATTTCACTTGACAACGAAAAAACGCATGTATACAATAATCGTTAACTAAGTATATAAATAGTTTATATACTTAGTTAACGATTAGGAGGAATAAAATGGACAAAAAAGAATTTCTTGAAAAATATTTAACGACTAGAACTGGAACGAATTGTTTGAAAAAAGATTATTTAATCAATAGATATAATGATCCTGATTTAGTGCCTATGTGGGTTGCTGATATGGAGTTCAAAACTCCAGAATCTGTAAGAGATGCTCTAGCAAAAAGAATTGACCATGGAATTTTCGGTTATACTTTTCTCGATGACTCTTACTATGATTCTTACTCTAACTGGATGGAAGATAATTTCTCATATCCTGTAGAAAGAAAATTTGTGAGGACTGCAAGTGGAGTTGTACCTGCACTTTATACATTTGTAAATTGCTACACCAACCCACAAGATAAGATAATGATCATGCCTCCAGTTTATTATCCTTTCCACAATGTTATTACTGATACTGGAAGAGAAAAGGTTCTTGCTGATCTTATTTATAGAGACAAAAGATTCTACATGGATTTTGATAAGATCGAAGAAAAATTATCATCTGAAGATATAAAGATGCTTATTCTATGTTCTCCACACAATCCAGCTTCAAGAGTTTGGACTGAAGAAGAATTGGACAGACTATTCTCTCTTTGTGAAAAACATGATGTTTTAATCATAAGTGATGAAATTCACCAAGATTTTGTATTCGAAGATAATAAACATACTCCTGCTTTAAAAGTTTCAAATGGAAAGTATAAAGATAGAATTATCCTTGTAAATGCTGCTTCAAAAACTTTTAATCTAGCTGGTCTTCTACATTCAAATATTATTATTGAAGATGATGGCCTGCGCGATAAGCTTGATGAATATTACAAGACACATATTCAAACTGAAGTTAATATCTTCGGTACTTTAGCTACCAAAGCAGCTTACGATGGTGGCAAAGAATGGCTAGATGCTCTTAGATCAGTTATATTTGATAACTACACTTATCTAAAAGAAACTCTAAATAGAGAAGTTCCTCAAATAGATGTGGTTGAACTTGAAGGTACTTATCTTCCTATGATAGACCTTTCTAAGATTTTAGATCTAAGTAGTGATGAAAAAGTCATAGTAAATAATATGGAAGTGTCAAAAGCTACTAAGGAATTCGTACAAGACAAATGTAGATTGGCTGTAGACTATGGAGAATGGTTTGGCGAAGAATACAAAGGATTTATAAGACTTAACCTAGCTACTGATCCAAAGATCGTTAAGAGTGTTGTAGATAAAATAGTTGAAGAAGCTAAAAAAATAGGAGGATGAAATGAATAATAAAATCGAGAAAAAACAAATAGGTTTTTGGGCATTTTTGCCACTAATAGTATTTCTTGCTCTTTATATAGGAGTAGGACTGTATTTTACAATTCAAAATGTTGAGAATCCATTCTCAATGTTTCCTAGACATATCGCTTTATTCGTTGGGATAGGCGTTGCATTACTAATGCAAAGACAGTATCCTGTAAGTCAAAAGATTGACATCATCTGTGAAAACATGGGTAACTCTGGAGTTATGATGATTGGTCTTATCTATCTTTTAGCTGGTGGCTTCCAAGGCGCTGCTGCTGTTATGGGTGGTAAAGAATCTGTTGTTAACTTCAGTTTAACTCACATCCCACCTTCACTACTTGTTCCAGGTATTTTCATCATGGGCGCCTTCATATCGACAGCTATAGGTACTTCTATGGGTACCATAGCCGCTCTTGCACCGATTGCAATAAGTGTTGCTCAAGGAGCTAACCTAAATATACCGCTTACTTCAGCTGCAATTATAGGTGGTGCGTACTTTGGAGACAACCTATCAATGATATCTGATACTACTATATCTGCTACCCAAGGTGTTGGAGCAGAAATGAAGGATAAATTTAGGATGAACTTCCTCATTGCTCTTCCTGCTGCCATAATCGCCGCCGTACTCTATGGTATATTAGGGGGACAAGGTGCCATCACAGAAGTACTTCCTTATGACATTATTAAAATCCTTCCATACATTTCAGTTCTTGTAGCTGCTCTTATGGGAATCAATGTTGCCGTTGTACTATTTATAGGTATTTTAATGACTGGAGTTATAGGTCTTCTTCAAGGAAGTGTAACTTTCTTCGAATGGATTGGAGGAATAGGTGCCGGTATGTCTGATATGTTCTCCATAACAATAGTTGCTATCCTAGTTTCAGGTATTATAGGTATCGTTAAATTCTACGGCGGAGTAGAATGGCTAGTTGAAAAAATCACTTCCAAAATCAATTCAAGAAAAGGTGCTGAGTACGGAATTTCTTTCTTAGTTGGTATTCTTTCTGCAGCTCTTATAAACAACACAATTGGAATTATAATATCTGCACCTATTGCAAAGGAAATAGGAGAAGAATACCATATAGCTCCTAAGAGACTTGCTTCTCTATTAGATATATTTGCATGTGCTTTCTTGGCTCTTATGCCTCACGACGGAGGAATGCTTATCGTTACTGGACTAAGCCAAACTTCTCCTCTTGAAGTGCTTAAGTATTCGTACTATATCTTCGCATTGATTGTAGTTGCTCTTCTTTCAATCCAATTTGGATGGTTAAGAACTGCTGAAGAAAAATCTTACGATAAAAAATAATTAAATTATAGTATTAATTATCCTAACTTAATATTTAATTTCTATTATAAAGAGACAATAAAAAATTGTCTCTTTTTGTTTTTATAAATTCACAATAAAAAACAGAGAGTTGCCTCTCCGTTTTAATCTTCATTATTAATTTTATTTGAAATTATACTTTGTAAATATCGGTTCTCTTCCTAGTCTTAAGTCGTCGAAGTATTCATATAGTGAAAACCATAGGTATGAGCCTTGGATATTGTATATATTGTCGTAGCCATTTTCTCTTAAGAATGTGTATGCGTAGTAGGATCTTTGTGATGATCTACAGTGTAGATATACTGGCACATCTTTTGGCACTTCGTCTATTCTATTTCTAATTTCCGTTAATGGTATATTGTGAGCGCCTTTTATATGACCATTTTCATATTCATTCTTTTCTCTTACGTCTACTATATATGCGCCTTCTTCATAAAGCGATCTCAGATCTTTCATGGTTACGCATTTTACGTCGCCGTTTAGAATATTTTGTCCTACCATTGCTGCTAGATGAACTGCATCTTTTGGTGGTGCAAAGAATGGCGCGTACGTATGCTCGTATTCGTATAGATCTTCTAGTGTTCCATTCATCCTTATATAGGCTGATACTACGTCAATTCTCTTGTCAACTGTACCTCTTCCTGCTGCTTGTGCTCCAAGTACCTTTCCTTCTTTGTCAAAGAGTAGCTTCATTAGGATTGGATTTGCTCCCCCTATGATGCCTACCTTGTCCATTGGTATTACATAGGATGCTTCGTAATCTATTCCTCTGTCTTTTAATTTCTTTTCATTTAGTCCTGTGCAGGCGATATTTAAATCGAAGACTCTCACTGCACTGCTTCCTATTACGGAAACTTCTCTGTGTTCTCTTCCTGCTAAGTGGTTCGCTAGTTCTCTTGCTTGTTTCTGTGCTGGTCCTGCAAGTTCAAGATTTGTTAGTCCTCCTAGCAAGAAGTCTTCTTTCTTAACTACGTCTCCAACTGCGTAGATATCTTTTAGGCTTGTTTCAAAGTTGTCGTCTATTTCTAAATAGCCTCTTTCGTCTACCTTTGCTCCTGCTTCAGATAGTAGTTTTGAAGTTGGTCTTACTCCTATTGCTAGAACTACTGCGTCTGATTCTATTTTTTGTCCTGATTTTAGGATTACTTCTTTTTCTGTGATTTCAGAAACCGGGTCTTCTAGGTAAAGATTAACTCCATTGTCATAGATTTCTTTGTGGATTATGGTTGCAATTTCATAGTCCACCGGCGCCATCACTTGGTTCATCGCTTCTACTATGCTGACGTCAAAGCCGACTCTCTTTAAGTTTTCCATGACTTCAAGGCCGATGAATCCTCCGCCTATTACCGTTACTTTTTTCTTTTCATTTTCCCTTAGGTAGTTATCTAGTTTTACTACGTCTGGCACCGTCTTAACGGTAAACACGTGAGGAAGATGAACTCCTTTTATAAATGAAGGCACGATTGCTTCTGCTCCAGTTGCCACTACTAATTTGTCGTAGTCTTCTTTGAATGTCTTGCCTTCTGATTCTACTTCTATCTTCTTTTCTTCTGGGAAGATTTTAGTAACCTCACTATTTACTTCCACGTCTATATTGAATCTAGTCTTGAAACTTTCTGGACTGTTTAATAATAAATTTTCGTAAGATTTTACATCCCTACTTAAAAAATTTGGGATTGCACAGTTTGAGTATGATGGGTACGGTCCCTTTTCAAATATTTTTATCTCTACTTCGTCGTTTAATCTTCTAAGCCTCGTAGCTGTCGACGCTCCCCCTGCTACTGCTCCAATTACTATTACTTTCATATTTCCTCCGATCTTTTATTCGCTACTTCTGTGATTTCTTCTGGATAATCGTACATTTCCAAGATTCTTATTGCATTTCTTGTAGCTGCTCGTCCTTCTTTTAGTTTATAGTCAAATTTAATTTCTTCCTTGGTTACCATCTCTTCAAAGTGATAGTTACAGAAATCTCTTTCAAGTATTGTGGTAAGCTCAATATCGTGGGTGGCTGCGATTACGAAGCCACTCTTAGATAGGTACTCCAGTGTTGCACTTGCAGCAGATATCCTATCTATCGTATTTGTACCCTTAAATACCTCATCCAATAGATAAATATTTCCAGGGTTGTCAATCATCTTCTTGATGGTCTTCGCCTCAGCCATAAAGTAGCTGGTCTTTTCTTCAATTGAATCCTTGATGTCGATGCTTGTAAAGATATCTCGGTCAACTGTTCTAAATTCTTTTGCTACTACAAATCCAAGAGTCTTCGCCATTATGTGATTTATGCCGATGGTTCTTAAAAATGTGCTCTTACCCGATGCATTAGAGCCTGTAAGGAGAATGTCCTTTGTAAATTTAAATGTGTTTCCCACTGATTCTTCTTGGTCTTTCAAGTAGATTATCGGATTGTGGAGGTCAACTCCTTCGATGGATATCTCTTCTATATTTTTTAAAACTTCAGCCTTGCAAACAAGGTCCAAATTATAGTATAGGTTTGAGATCGCGATTTCGTTATCTATATCCCCGAGGATAAAGTAGATTTTAGAGAGTTCTTCACGATTTTCATTGACCAAGTCCTTTATTTTTAAAAATAACATGGATTCATGAAGAGTTATGGTGCTTAGCAGTTCGTAGAAAATATCTGTATCAAGCCCCACCTTGTTATAAAAGGATCCAGTCTTTCTATTTATCTTTTTTAATAGAGTTTTGTGTTCTCTTAATCTTTCTATGCTTTCAAGTTTCAAATCCGTACTTAATACGTCTGTCCCCAGTTTCGAAAATTTGCCGAGCATGGTAAGCATCTTGGATGCTCCATCTGTCTTTCGGGAAATATCCTTGGTGATTATTGCATTTATCGCCAAAAGGGCAGTGATTCCCATAAGGAAACTTACCTTGCTTACAAAGAATAGTCCCAACACCAGTGCCGCTATCAGTGGATAGAACTTTACATAGGGTTCGAAGCTAAATTTCGCTTCGATTCCATTTTTTAAAAGTGAAAATAGTTCCTTGTTCTTTATCTCTCCAAATGATAGAAACCTCGCCATTATGTCCGTGCTTTCTTCCTTGTTTTCTCTAATATATCTTAGAGTGTCAAGATCTTTTAAGATCGGTCTTGCTTCCCTCGTCTTGACATATAGGCTCGATGCTCCCATTGTTGACATTGAGTAATCTATTTTCTTTAAATAGTCGAGTAGGTTTAAGTCATAGAAGGTGGTGCTGTCAACTTTGAAATCAAAATCCATAAGTTTCTCAGCCATCATGACCAGATTATAATCTCTCTTTATATCAAGTTTTTCGTTTCTGCCGATAGATGCTCTGCTTCTTATATATTTTTCATAGCTTCTATCTCTAAAGTAGTTTATTATCTTTAAAGCAATATATAGAGATATAAAGAGAGCTATGAGTATGAAAAAGTCATAATATTTTAAAATCAGTTCTTTCATATTAATTTCCAGTGGATTCTAGAATTTCATAGTATGCCCAGTGTTTCTTATTTAGATCATTGAAAGGATTGTTTCCATGCTTATTTAAAAATTCTACATTTGGTTTTCTTCTAAGTGCTCTATTTATAATAGTTGCTGCTTCGCCTCTTTTGATCTTGGCTTCTGGATGGAATTTACCATCTAGACTTCCTGTTAATATGCCATTTTGTTTAAGAGTGTTTATTGCATCGAAAGCATAGTAACCAGGCTTAACGTCGCTGAAAGTTTGTTTCGTATAATTTTCGTTGTAACCGAGGTAGCGATATACGATCATGGCAAACTCTGCTCTCTTTAGTTGTTTTTCTGGTTTGAAGGTCTTGTCATCGTAGCCTGAAATGATTCCGTTCTTTTCGCAAAAACCTATTGCTTCTGCATACCACATTCTTTGAGGCACGTCTTTGAAGCTTGAATAAATTGAAGTTGGACTTTCGCCATTTATAATCTTTGCGAAAATAAATGCACCTTGTCCCCTTGTCATGTAGGATTCAACTTTGAATACATCTTTTTCTATTCCAGTCATATAAGGTTTTCTAAGCTCTTTTATGACGTCTTTTAAATCGCTTGTTGCTCTTCCGATTTCCTCAGGAGTTGCACCTTCTTTGATCTCTAAATATTTTCCAGTAGCAAGTGCTGCTTGGAATTTAAGCAGACTTTCCATGCTAAGTCCTCTAGTTTCCAAAGTTTCTGCAAACTTTAAATAATCTAGTAGTTCATCCTTTGTAGAACTAGGTGTAGGATTAGGCTTTGGAGTAACTGGCTCTTCAGTTTTTCCCGGAGCTACGTTGGATTTTTCCACTACAACTGCAACTTCTGCGTTATATTCCTTGCCTGCTACTGTGTAGGCTGATTTGAAAATTATGCTTTGTCCTGCTGTGATCTTTGGAAGCTTCATTGTAAATGCTCCATTTTGATCAGCGACTGCCTCTCCAATTACTTGACCATTTGAAGTAGCAGTTATCTTTGCTTTGGAATTTGCCTTACCAGTTGCAATAGCATCTCCTTCTCTAATAGGATTTACAGAAATAGTCGCTTGGGTGCTTGGAGTTTGAGCGACGAAACTCTGTTGATCAGTGCTTTCGCTACCGTCTAATCCAACAGACGTTAGAATTACAGAATTTTTAAGTCCGTCCACCTTTTCGATATCAGATTTAAGCACGCAGTCAAGTGGAATCTTAATAATATCCGTCTTGCCAATGGCGTTAATATCCATAACAGCCAAAGTAATAAGCGATTGACTGTTGTTCTTAACCTTTGTACTCTTTAGTTCTATTGCATTTTTCTTCTCTGTCACTCCAACGATCCCACTGGATTTAACGTCTAAATTTTCATCTATAAGTACAGTAACCACAAATGATTTATAGGATTTCTTTGCTTCATCAGGAACCTTTATATTGATTGAATACTTTAAATTATCCCCCTTCCTTCCTTGTAAAACAGAAGGAGTTTCTAAAAATACTTGTATGTCATCCTTTGCACAAACATTTGTAAATATGAGTAATGTCATCATAAATATCGTAAGTAGCCTTTTCATTTAAATCACCTCTAACCTAATTATACCAAATAAAACGTTTTATTTATTACTTTTCTTGGTTAATGGGAGAACAAAAAACTGTGATTCTAAAAAATATTTTAAAAATTTTACAAAAATGTATTGCACTGTGTGGGAACAGATGGTACGCTTTAGATAGTGTATGGAGTGGGTGCACACATTCCATGTTACTTAAATTAAATTTACAAACACAATAAGGAGGTAGAAGATTTGTTTAATATCAATTTAAAAAGTTCAGTTCCGATCTACAAACAAATAGTCGACTCCATTAGAGATTCCATAGTCAAGGGCATGTTGCTCGAAGGAGACAAACTTCCATCAGTTAGAGAGATGGCAAAGATGCTCCTTGTCAATGAATCCACAGTTCAAAGAGCTTACAGAGAACTGGAAAGTATGGGAGTCATAAAGACGATAGTAGGCAGAGGAACCTTTATCGAGTTCGATAAATCGAGGGAACTTTTGGAAAAGGAAAATGTGAAGCGTAAGATAGAGAGCGTTTTTAAAGAAGCTATCTACCACGAAATGAGCTTAGAAGATATAGAAGAAATCTATAGAAGTGTAGAAAAGGAGGCAGAGTCTAATGCTACAAATAAATGATATACACAAAAGCTACGGCGAAAAACATGTTTTAAACGGCATTAGTTTCTCCGTGGAAAAAGGAAAAGTTACATCCCTAATAGGAAGAAATGGATCTGGTAAGACCACCATGCTTGAGATTCTATCCAGAATAATTTCCCAGGATGGCGGATTTATATCCATTGACGACAAAAAAATCGATGAAGATATAACTCTGCAACAAAACATCGCGTTTCTTCCAGACAGATTCGATCTCTTTAAATATTCAAACGCACTAAGAATCATGGAATTTTATGAAATAATCTATCCAAACTTCGATAGAGAATTTGTAAAGACAGAACTTACAAAATTAAAGATAAGCCCTAAGATGGATGTGAGAAACCTCTCCAAAGGACAAAGCGCCCTACTAGGACTTGTGGTAATCCTTGCAACAGGAGCAGATTATATCCTACTAGATGAAATCCTAGACGGAATAGACGTTGTAAATAGAAGAAAGGTCATCGAATATGTACTAGATGCAACAGCAGCAGGACGAGCAGTGCTAATCTCTTCCCACTCACTAGATGAACTAGAATCCATCTCCGACACAGCAATATATATATCACTAGATGGAAGTCTTCAAGCAGTGGACCAAAGTCTAAATCTAAATAAATTCCAAATAGTTCTAAAGGAAACACTAAAGGAAGAAGACAGAGAAAAACTATTTATCACTGGAGAAATCGGAAGAGTCATAACCATACTCACAGAAGATAGTTTTGAAGAAGTGCAAAAGAAATTAAATACAGAAATCATCCAACACGACATCATCCCTGTAAAATACGAAGATGTCTTCTACTATGAAAGCATAAAGGAGGATAGATGATGAAAGGATTAGATAAAGTTTTAAAAATATTATATAAAAAATACAGCCTACTCTTCGCAGTGATATTTATAGGGACAATATTCCTACAATTTTCAGCAGTCAAAACTGAATATAGATTTATCAGTGAAGATTTGGCATCAAGCATAATAAAGGTAGAAAAATTTAATAATGGCACATTTGTAAAGGAGCAGGATGATTACGTCGACTATCCAGTTTTGCAAGAAAGGCTTAAAAAACCATTTACAAAAGAAGATATAAAAATGGTAGCAGATTACGGAAAAAAAGTTGGCTTAGACAGAGCAAATAACAATGCAGAATCTTTTAGATATGGCGGATCAATAGTTGAATATAATCTTGCCAAAGTCCTTGACTACGACAAAGGCTTAATCTCAGGAAGCAAGATTCTAAGTCTGAACCTCCCATCTCTAATCATACTAGCGGTGGTAGTGGCATTCTTATTAAGTTCAGAATTTATGACCACATTCTATAAATTTATGCGCCAAGTGCCGGTAAAAAGAGAAGGAGTCTATGTGGCAAAGGTCATCTTTGGAATACTAAGCCTCATGGTTTACCTAGTAGTAAGTCTTTTAATCAACTATCTTCTAGTTAGAAACACACCATTTGGAGGACTTTTAACATTTAGCGGTATCGGTGGTCTTTTAGGTAAAAATATCCTTAAGAGCATCACCGTATTCCTAGGAGCATTCGGAGTTGGAACAGTCTCTGGAAATATAGTCGGATTCTTCGGCATGCTCATCATCACATTTGGAGGAATAATTCTTGAAGAACTATATCTAAGATTCTACCAAGTATTCTTCAACACAGACTCAATCACCTTCTCAGATCTAAGTAATTTTAGAAAGATGATGGAGAAAAATCCAATCTATTCAATAGTAAATAGCGCAAATACCATACTAGATGGTAAATATATTTTAAATATAGTATTTCTATTAGTCCTATACTTCCTAATCGGACTAATAGTAACCAAATTAAACGACGGCTCAAGAACCACCAAGTGCATCGTTCTAAAGGGAGTATCAAAAGTTGTCATGGCAATAGCAATATTTACAACAGTCTGTGCATCAACCCTACTAATTAATGGAATCTTTGGATCAGGATCAGGAGTAGGAATACTAATGTATCCATTTGCAGCATTTATGCTATTTGTAAGTTATAAATTCTACAAAATGTTATTTGAAGTAAATATCGGATTTTAATTCTAAAGGAGAAATTATGAAAAATTTTAAAAAGTTCTTTGCGGTAGTAGCGGTTCTTATCCTTATAATTTCAACAGGATGCCAGAAGAAATCCCTCTACGAAGAAAGACTGGAAGGATCACTATTCACATCACACCAAGGACTGATCTATTTTGACAAGGACCATATCTTCGTACAAATGTACACAGATTTGCAACATGTGCCAGAAGAAGAAAGAGAAAAAGAAATAGAAAAAATGCGTGAAGAAGGTACACTTACAGGAGAGCTCACCTCTTCCTTTAACGAAGAGATAAAGTCTGAAAATCCAGTACTAGAAGAAGACGGCACTATTAAGAGCGATTCACTTCCAGATTTAAAAATCGACGAAAACGGACACATCGTCTTTAGAGACATAGACTTTGTCTTTAAAGTAAGAGAAAAGAATGAGAAATAGAAGAAGATGCAGATGCAAAAAAGGATGGATATTTTTTCCATCCTTTTTTATTGTTTTAAAATTTAATTTTTTATTATGTAGCGAAAGCTAAAGGAAGACAATCACCCTGAGCGGAGGGTGGAGGTTTACCGACAACCGTAGTCGAATGGGTATAACCCTGGTGGGGTCAAGTACAGATGATTAAAAAATCTTATTATTCTATTCTGGTATAATAAAATAAAAAAGGAAAAACAAATGAATTATTATATTTACATTATGAGTAACATTAGCAATACAATTGTATATATCGGAATTACAAATGATTTAGTTAGAAGAGTCTACGAACATAGAAACGAATTAGTGGATGGTTTTTCTAAAAAATTTCACACTCATAAACTCGTATACTTTGAAGTTTATAGTACTGCTTATGATGCTATTGCAAGAGAGAAACAATTGAAGAAATGGACAAGAAAAAAGAAAAATACTCTTATTGGAAAGGACAATCCAGAATGGATTGATCTGTGGGATAGGATTAAAAATTTTGAGAAATTATAGTTGCAGGGACTTAACCTACGGAGGTTATACCCGTTCGACTCGCTGCGCTCGCTCAGGGTGACGGCAGTTGGGAGGGTATTCTATATAAAAGTACCCAAAAGAAGACGACCACCTACTGACATTATATAAAGGAAAGAACTAAAGGAAGACGGTCACCCTGAGCGGAGGGTGGAGGTTTACCGACACCCGTAGTCGAATGGGTATAACCCTGGTGGGGTTAGGTATTGATGACCATTATCCCCAACAAACAAAAAAAGAATAACCCGGCACAACACCAAGTTATTCTCACTTAATACCATGTTTAATATTTTCCGTCAAATCTTGCAACGCGTGGGTCAGAGCATCTAGCTTGCCTTCAAGTCTAACAAGAAGATACACTGAAATCGCCATCGGGAAACCAATATTTGAAATAATTTGTAAAAGATCTTCCATTATTCAATACTAGTTCTAGTAACAGTTACAAGTTCAGCGCCTAAAAATTCAGTAACCTTGTTTCCAAAAGGTCTGAAAATATCGTTTTGAGTCACATAGCCCGTAAAAGTTGAAATATCACCATAAGTTAAATTATCCTTAGGTTCATCAAGCGAAATAGTGAAGCTCTTATTCATAGCGTCTTTAAATCTAAATCTAACAGTTCTCATCTAAACCTCCTTAATAAACAGTCTCTTCAATCTTAACCAAAGACTTCTCTTCAACGATAAAAGTAAGAGTATCCTTTAAACCTCTTATATTATCATCAGTCACGTCGTCGTTTAAAACAGGCAAGTACTTAGTTCTCACCTTGACCTTACCATCAACATTAGTCTTTCTGTCTAATCTTAGTTTCTTCATAAATCCTCCTTAAATTTTCTTTGAAACAAAACCACTTATGCCAACGATTATAACTCATATGTCGTGGGCAAATCTTACGAGAAGCGTCGTAATGCCTAACCACCCTAGAAAGCGGAATATTGTACCTGCCCATCAGGTAAATAATAAGCTGGGTCGCAAGAGCATAAGTCGCCTCCATGTCATTTCCATCGTTGATACACAGCTCGATACCAATAGAATTGGAATTGGTAATACCGAACCTACCCCTACCATCGCCGCAGTGCCAAGCAGCATTCCTGTCGTCCACAATCTGCACGATCCATCTCTCATCAACGAAATAATGGGCAGAAGCCCCACGGTAACCACCGTTGAAATAACGAAAATGAGCAAGAGCATCGGCCCCTCTCCTGTGGTTGCCAGTATCGTGGATGACGATGTAGCGAATGGGAGTGTTGTACCTAGAACGAAAATTCCCTCTGATGAGCCTCCTTTCGATAGGAAGACTCACACGGTGCTTTGAGCTCAAAAGTTCACCTCCTTTACTATAAAGTAGAAGCATCATTTCCTGCTTCTAAATACAAATAGCAAAAAGAGACAAAAAGTGCCAAAGATTTTAAAAAGAATTTAAATTTAATTAAAAAAACTCCTACCATAACAGGTAGGAGTTTTTTCGTGCCTTTTTCGGTTTACAAGGGAAAGGAAAACCATCTTTCCTTAATGAATTAAAAAGGAGGCACTATGGATATAGAAATATTAATATTCATTATAAAGGTTCTACTGCTTGTCCTTGAAGACATAATCATGCTCGAGAAAAATATAAAAAAGAGCATAAAAAAATCGAGGTTTCCCTCGATTTTTTATTTTAGAATGTTAATCTTATTTAACTTCTTCTTTAAGGTCTAATTGATATTCAGAACCAACTAGGTTAAGTTTGATTACGCTTGCTTTGAATGTTACTGGTTTAGTCTTATCAGTTCTAGCGTCTAATGTATCGTTAAGCATTTTTGCATCTTCTTTAGATACATAGTAGTACATGAATGTTCCAGGTACGTTCATTTGTGCGTGGTTGTCGCCTTCTGCTAAGAATTTAACATTTTCAACAGCTACTCTCCATCTGCCGTCTGCATATTCTTCAGCTTTAGCATTGATTTCTACTTTTACGTTAAGTTCGTTTTGTCCGTACTTAGCGTTAATCATTGCTAGGTTTTGTGGATGATCTAGTACAGAGATTACATCGTTGATTACGAAATCTTTGATGAAGTATCCGTCAACATCTTTTTCTTTTCCAAGATTTTCAGAAGTGATTTGGATATATTTTCCAACTAGGTCTCTTTCATTCCATTGTCCTTCAGTGAAGATATCTACTTTTTCAAGGTCAACTCTTACGTCAGGGATTCTAACTCCGTTTTTACCTTCTAGAGTAATTAGAGAAAGTTTACCATGATCGTATCTAGTTTCAACAACTTTGAATGATGGAGCTGTTGCGTAGTCGATTACTAATCCGCTTCTGTAGATTTCTTTAGTTTCTTTGTTAAGATCTAGAGAAAGTACGTTGAATTTTTCGAATTGTCCTCTGTATCCAGCTTTGTTAGTGCTGTCTAGTCCGTTTGGTCTTTCGAATCCTGGCATAGATCCAGCATATTTTCTTAGGCTGTATTCAGCTACTTCGCCTTTAGTGTTTTCAGCGTATAGGTTGTACATTCCGTTAGATGGGTTAGTTACTCTTACTAGAGCTTCATCTTTCATAGTTTTGTCAACTACGTTAAATACAACGACTCTTGCTTCGTTAGTTTCTCTTCCAGTTATACCTTTAGCTAGTTCATCATATCCTACATATACGTTAGCAAATGCTCCTATTTCGTTTCCGTAGAATGCTTTGTTAACTAGGTTTCTAGCAGTTGCATTGTCAACTTCTGTTAGATAATTTCTGTTAGCATCAGCTACAAAATATCTAGTGCTAGAAGTTAGATTAACTGTCATTGATGGTTTTCCATTAATGTCTTGGAAAGCTTGATTTTTCTTCATTTGGTCACTTAATCCTAAGAACTTTTGAAGTTTTGCTGTATCTAGCCAAGTTCCATTATATACAGTTAATTTACTTGTAGATTTTCCGTCGGCATCTTTAAAATCAGCATATCCTTGAACTGTTTTATCAGCTACTCCGAACCATCTTCCTTCGATAGCTCCTACTGATGGGTTACCAAGTTCTACGATGTGAGTTGCGTTTCCTTCTGCGTCAGTGATTACTCTTACTAGAGAACCAATCCAAAGTCCTTGGTTTCCGTTCCACATTTGAAGAGCGTTGTTTCCAACGTATCCACTGTTGTTTACATAAAGTGTTGATGCGTTAAGTTTAACTGTGAATGCTTTTTCGCCTTGGTTAATCTTTAGTTCGCCATTTGCGTATCCTGATACAACACCCATCTTAGTTCCGTAGTCTACATTGTGTCTAGTGTCATATAGGTACATTGCGTTGTAAAGCATTTCAAAAGCTGCTTGTCTAGTTACGAATGCGCTTGAGTCTTTAACTTCAACTCCTGCAAGGATGCCTAGTCTAGCTGCTCTTACCATCCAGTCAGATGGCCATTGGAAATTCTTAACCATTGCTGGTGTTATTGAATCATCTACTAGAGTTACTAGCATTTTAGCAAGTTCAGCGAATGTTACGTTTCTAGTTGGAAGGAATTTGTTTCCTGGGTATCCAGCTAGCATTGGTACGCCTTGTTTGTTCTTTAAGTGGTATGATCCAACTGTGATTACGCCGTTTGCCCAATTTGCATTGTCAACGTCTACGTATGGTCTCATTGTTCCTTGTACTAGGTTTGCTAGGTTTTCTAGTCCTTTTCCTAATACTAGAAGTCTTGTTACTTCATCTCTTTGAAGATTTTTGTCAAGAGATAATTCTGTCTTTTCGTCACCGTCTTTGAAAAGCTTTCTTCCTGATACGATCTTTTCATCAACTAGCCATTGTACTTTTGCTGATGGTGCAGTCTTAGCTGCTTTTTCGATCTTATCTTTTGGAGCTTCTTCTGCGAAGACAGGTGTTAGTGTTCCTAGTACCATTACTAATGCTAGTACTAGTGAAAGAAATTTTTTGTTCATATTGTCTTTCGACCTCCTTAAGATTTTTGTAGAATCTACAAAAGCTTTAAGCTTCTGTCGCAATGTCTTTCTACATTGCATAAGAGGTGACAATCTGTTTGGCTATTCAGTTGTCATTGTTCCTCTTTGTACTTATTATTATACACTAATGATGGCGAAAGTAAAATTACATTTATATTACAGTGTGGTGGTGGTTTGTAATATTGGTGATATATTAGTGGAGTTGTGGGGGTGCCTCCAGTCATCCTGAGCGGCAGTTTGGAGGATTTATTTTTGTAGCGGAAGCAACCTGCTTCCATGCCGATAGGCTCTGCGTGGAATGTGTTTATTAATAGGTTAATTTTATGTGGGGTTTGTCTTTGATTATTTGGACAGTTGGATACACTGTCGCTCGATAAGATAAAATAATTTGCAAATTTTAAAGACTTCACGCCTTCGGCTGTGGAACCTGGAAGGTTCCGCTACGGGGATGAATAAGAAATTTTGTGATCGTACGCCTTACGGCTAAGTTGAGAGAGTTTAGTATCACGGTTTATGGAAGCTGATAGCTTCCGCTACTAAAATAAAATATTCATTAAGACTGTATTAATTTCAGATGCAAATCATTCCTGCGACCTATCTCATGGAATCCTTAATTGTGACCCTTGTATCGATAGAACTTAAGCCACTGCAGTGATTTTTGCTTTCGGCGTTAAGAAATTTTCCACTGTTTGAGCGTAGCGAGTTTGGAAAATTTTAGCCGAGTAAAAAAATCACTTCAACAAAAAGCCCAATGCGAGGTGGGAAGAGGGAGCTCGATTGGCAGTCGAGTTCAACAAATCAGACTTCGCAATGCTCGTCT